>QCUA01000004.1 GCA_003210915.1 Prochlorococcus sp. AG-676-L21
CCACCCTAACTGCAAATCTTGGCATTGCGCTTGCAAATAGTGGGGCTTCAACAGCTGTGCTAGATGCTGATTTTGGATTAAGGAATTTAGATCTTCTCTTAGGTTTAGAAAATCGTATTATTTATACGGCTCAAGATGTTCTCGATAAGAATTGTCGTCTTGATCAAGCATTAGTTAGACACAAAAAGGAGCCTAATTTAGCTCTGTTACCAGCTGGTGATCCTAGGATGCTTGATTGGATGAAGCCTGAAGATATGAAAAAAATTAGTAAATTACTCAGTGAGAAGTTTGATTACGTTTTGGTAGATTGTCCTGCGGGAGTTGAAGACGGTTTTAAAAATGCTCTCTCAGCTTGCAAAGAAGCAATAGTAGTTACAAATCCTGAATTATCTGCAGTTCGTGATGCAGACAGAGTAATAGGAATTTTAAATACTTCTGATATAAAGCCAATACAGTTAGTAATCAATAGAGTTCGCCCTAACATGATGGCTAATCAAGAAATGCTCTCTATAGAAGATGTTCAAAGTATCCTTTCACTGCCGTTGTTAGGTATTGTTTTAGAGGATGAACAAGTAATAATAAGTACAAACAGAGGAGAGCCCCTTACTCTTTCTGATACTAAATCTCCTGCTAAAAAATGCTATTTAAATGTATCTCAAAGGCTTATAGGGAAAGATATTCCAATTATCGATCCAAAGCATGAAGGGAAAAGCCTTAAGGATAAATTCATGAGATTAATGCAAACAAAGATTTTTTAAAAAATGATGACTCTCAGAGACCTTATAAACAAATTGTTAGGCAGAGAAACGGCCAGTGCCAATACTGCCAGAGAAAGATTGCAATTAGTTTTAGCTCATGACAGAGTTGACATGAGCTCATTAACAACTGATCTTTTGGATAAGATGAGAAAAGAAATACTTGATGTAGTTGCTAAATATGTTGAGATTGATTTTGAGGAAGTAGCTGTAAGTCTAGAAACTGAAGACAGAATGACTGCATTAGTCGCAAATCTGCCTATAAAAAGAACTCTTACAGGAGAAATTGAATTTAAAAAAAATGATGACACCCTTAAAACCAAATAAAAGTTTTAAAAATCCAAATTAATAAATATAAAAATAACACCTAGCTGTATGTAAAATAAATTTATGCCGGCTTAGCTCAGCGGTAGAGCAGCGCTTTTGTAAAGCGAAGGTCATCAGTTCAAATCTGTTAGCCGGCATTTTTACAATTCCATATTTGATTCCTCTTTTTTTGTCGAAAATAGAAAAATAAAAAGGGATAAAAGAAAAATTGGCAAAAATTTTATCTCTAATAGATTAGTTAAAAATGATGTTAAAGGTTCAAAAATCCAGTAAGAAAAAACTTGTGTTAAAAAAATAAAAAATATAAGAAGAAGCATCACTTTATATCTGGGATTGAGACTTCTCCTTCTCTTATTATTTTCCATTTACCATAATTCACCCAAGAAATTATGGTACTCGCCTTACCACTACATTTTTCCCAAGGAATTGGTCCAAGAATATTAACATTAGGCAAATTAATCGAGATTTCTTTTGCACTAGTAGCGGTAGGCAAACCTGATATATTTGCACTTGAGGTTAGTAATGGTCCACTTTCCTTTAAGAGTAATTTAGCCATATTTGAATTTGGTATTCGTAAACCCAATGTAAAATTACTGGTGGAGGAAAATGATCTTCTTTTTTCAGAGATGGGGATAATTATTGTTAAGGGTCCTGGCCAATAACAAGAAGCCATATTTTTGAAATCATCTAATGCCGATTCATGAACCAACTCATCAAATTTAAAATTATCAGCTCCCATTAAAATTAAAGGTTTTTTAAAATCTCTTTTTTTTATCTTATAAATCATTTCTGAAAACTTTGGTAAGCATCCAATCGCAGGCAAAGTATCAGTCTGAAAAACTATAGGCAAACCACTATTTAATTTTTCTAAAGCTAATTTTTGATCTATGACATTCATTTAAATTATTAACCAATAATTTATTTATATCTTCCTATTGTAAATCTTCCAATCCCAGAAAAATCTTTTAATACTTTTACAGAAGTAAATCTATTTTCAAGAAATAATTGTTTAACTCTGTCACCTTGATCAAAATGATTCTCAATCAACAACCACCCTTTTTGTTTTAAATATATCGGCGCATGTTGAATTATTTCATGTATATGATCTAGACCTTCTTCCCCTCCCAAAAGAGCATTTTTAGGTTCAAAATTCTTTACTTCTATCGGTAATACTTCATAAGTATCTTGAGGTATATAGGGAGGATTAGCCACAGCCAAATCTATTTCACCTTTATATGTTGCAAGAGGATCCCACCAATTCCCATTGTAAAATTTTAAATTAGATTGATTAGAATTATTCGCAAAATTTCTCGATGCTATATCAATAGCATTTTTATCAATATCCGTTGCAATTCCATTCCAATTTGGATTAGCCAATGCTAAAGCTATGCTAATTGCACCTGAACCAGTACCTAGATCTACAAAGGTTATTTTTTCTTCCTTATTTTTGAATATCCCGGCAATTATTTCAATAATAAGTTCAGTTTCTGGCCGTGGGATAAGAACTCTATTTGAAACCTCTAATTTAAGATTTCTCCAAAAAGAAATTCCACTTAAATATTGTATGGGTATGGAAGTATTAAGGTGTTTATCCCAAAATAACTCAAGTAAATCTAAATTTAATTTTAAATTTAAATTTTTTTCAGACTTAATTTTAAGTAAATTTAATTCTTTATTTGATAATCCAGCTAATGAATCAATCAAAAGATCGAGAGAATTGTTATCTCCTCCTTTTGATATTTGTTTTTTTTTCCACAATGAAAATTTTTCAGCAGAAATTACACACATTAAATAACTAGCTTAGCGTTTTGGGCCAAGTTTACCTTTACTAGAATCTGAATAAAAACTTGATTTTTCTCCATCTTGGGTCGAAATAAATAAACCAATAAGAAAGATTGTTGGTACTCCCACAAAAAGAAGACTTGCTACGAAACCAAAATTTGTTGTTTCCATTTAAAAAGACAAATTCAATAATAATTAAGACTATAATCATTTAAATAGGAATTAAGTGAAAAAAATCAAAAAGTCGACTAACTCATTAACAGTCTTAAACAATTTATCTAGGTAATTTTTTGTTTTCAGCAGATTCTTTCAAATCCTTGAGGTTTGAGGGAGGGGATTGAGGCTTAGTAAGAATTAATGCAGATGAATTTATAAGAGTTTGACATGCCAGTCTCCAGTTATCAGGTCTATTTTTGAGTTTATCTTCCTCAACTGCAGTAAGTGGGCTAAGGGAATTTTTGGTTCCTCCTTCAACAGACACAAAACAGGTACTGCATTGCCCAACACCACCGCAATTTCCAAGTATGCCCTTTAATCCATAAAGTTGTAAGTTCTCTCTAATTACAAACTCTCTCAAATTTTCTCCAGGTTTACATTCTATATCTATCCCTTCTCGGATGAATCTGATAATTGCCATTTTTTTTTGTTATTTTTATCTATTTTGGCGCTTTACTTTGAGAATTGTGACCAAAATATTAACATATTTTTGTTAAAAATTCCCTCAAACTTTAGTGATACAAAGACAACTGACCTATTTTACTAAGGAAATTAATTTATTTACAAAACTCTCTCAACGCCCAAAAAACCCTTACTATCATGATGTTTAGCTGTTTATTCAGCATCGTTACAAGAATTTAACCGATGGGATTGCCTTGGTATAGAGTTCACACAGTAGTTATTAACGACCCCGGTCGACTACTTGCTGTGCATCTCATGCATACTGCATTATTAGCCGGCTGGGCCGGTTCTATGGCTTTATATGAATTAGCCATTTTTGATCCTTCAGACGCTGTTCTCAATCCAATGTGGAGACAGGGAATGTATGTCATGCCATTTATGGCGAGATTAGGGATCACAAGTAGTTGGAACGGATGGGATATAACTGGTGCAACTGGAGTTGATCCAGGATTCTGGAGCTTTGAAGGTGTCGCAGCAGCTCACATTGTTTTTAGCGGACTTTTAATGCTTGCTTCAATCTGGCATTGGACATATTGGGATTTAGATCTATGGGAAGATGAAAGAACTGGGGAACCTGCTCTTGATCTCCCAAGAATATTTGGGATTCACCTTCTTTTATCAGGTATTACTTGCTTTGGATTTGGAGCTTTTCATTGCGCGAATGTCGGCATTTTCGTTTCAGATCCCTATGGTTTAACTGGTCATGTCGAACAAGTGGCACCATCTTGGGGAGCAGATGGATTTAATCCATTTAATCCTGGTGGAATAGTTGCAAATCATATTGCAGCTGGCCTTTTGGGGATTATTGGTGGAATATTTCACATAACGAATAGACCTGGAGAAAGGCTTTATAGAGCCCTTAAGCTTGGAAGTTTGGAGGGAGTATTAGCTAGTGCTCTTGCCGCCGTTCTATTTGTATCTTTCGTTGTTGCAGGAACAATGTGGTACGGCTCCGCCACCACGCCTATTGAATTGTTTGGACCAACAAGATATCAATGGGACTCTGGTTACTTCAAAACTGAAATAAACAGGAGAGTTCAAACAGCTATTGATAATGGAGCAACTAAGGAAGAAGCATACGCTTCAATTCCAGAAAAGCTTGCATTCTACGATTATGTAGGGAACAGCCCTGCGAAAGGAGGATTGTTTAGGGTTGGTGCTCTTGTAAATGGAGATGGTTTACCAACAGGTTGGCAAGGGCATATTGCTTTTACAGATAAAGAAGGCAACGACTTAGAAGTTAGAAGAATTCCAAACTTCTTTGAAAACTTCCCAGTTATTTTGGAAGATAAAGAAGGGAATGTGAGGGCTGATATCCCCTTTAGAAGAGCTGAAGCAAAGTATTCATTTGAACAAACTGGCATTACAGCGACTATTTACGGGGGTGATCTTAATGGTCAAACATTTACAGATCCTGCTGTAGTTAAAAGATTAGCTAGGAAAGCACAACTTGGTGAAGCATTCAAGTTTGATAGAGAAACTTATAAATCTGACGGAGTATTCCGAAGTTCTCCAAGAGCTTGGTTTACTTATGCACATTTATGTTTCGGGTTATTATTCTTATTCGGTCATTGGTGGCATGCTTCAAGAACACTTTACAAAGACTCCTTTGCTGGTATTGATTCCGAGATAGGTGATCAAGTTGAATTTGGTCTCTTTAAGAAACTTGGAGACGAAACCACTAGAAGAATCCCAGGAAGGGTTTAATTTAAACTTTATTATTTTTTCTCATGGAAGCTTTTGCTTACGTTCTTATCTTAACTCTCGCAGTTGTTACTCTATTTTTTGCTGTCGCTTTTAGAGATCCACCTAAATTCGACAGGAAATGAAGAAAAAAAATCCCTCCCACAATATGGAGGGATTTTTTTTTTGCTACTTTTCATAATCGTGATATTAATCTACTATTAGAGTTGAAGATTGTATTAATTCACTATATGCAGTGTCCAACCTGTCAAAATACAGATAGCAGAGTTTTAGAATCAAGATCTGCTGATACAGGAAAAAGTGTCAGAAGAAGGAGAGAGTGTTTAAATTGTAGCTTTAGATTTACCACATATGAAAGAGTTGAGACAATGCCAATTTCTGTTCTTAAAAAAGATGGGAACAGAGAATTATTTAATAAAGATAAATTAGTTACTGGTATTTCTAGAGCATGCGAAAAAACAACATTTTCAAGAGAAGCAATTATTAATTTTGTAGATTCAATTGAATCGCAAATCGTACAAGACTCGAATAAAGATATTAAATCTTCTCAAATTGGAGAATTAATTCTTAAAGGATTAAGGAAAGAAAACGAAGTTGCTTACATAAGATATGCCTCAGTATATAGGGAGTTTAACGGGGTAAAAGACTTTGTTTCCACTCTTGAATCTCTAAAAGGTAGTTCAAAAAATGAATTAGCTTCAATTTTATAAATTCAGCCTAATGAAGTGTAGAATATAACTTACAATTACTTTGCTCTTTAGTTCGCAGGCTAAAAGCATTCCTTTCTAGCCACCTTAGGTGGTCTGCGTTATAACAAATGATCGAAAATCCTTCCCAAACCTTAAAAGAAATTTCAGACGAAAAAGAAATTGAAAATTCAACTATAGAAGAGAATATTTCAGAAACTCAAAAAGAGGAAGATTTATCATTTGATCCTAAAGATATTCCCTCTGCAGATTCCTCCTCAAGCAGACGAAATAGTGATTTAGATACAGCAGGATTTACTCAAGAAGAGTTTGCATCATTATTAGGAAAATATGATTATAATTTCAAACCTGGCGATCTTGTAAAAGGTACAGTTTTTGCTTTGGAGCCTAAAGGAGCAATGATAGATATAGGAGCTAAGACTGCAGCTTTTATGCCTATGCAAGAAGTTTCTATAAATAGAGTTGAAGGACTAAGTGATGTTTTACAACCTTCAGAAAGTAGAGAATTTTTTATAATGAGTGAGGAGAATGAAGATGGCCAATTAGCTTTATCAATTAGAAGGATAGAATATCAAAGAGCATGGGAAAGAGTAAGACAATTACAAAAAGAAGATGCAACTATATATTCTGAGGTTTTTGCAACTAACAGAGGTGGGGCTTTAGTCAGAGTTGAAGGATTGAGAGGCTTTATCCCTGGTTCTCATATTAGTGCCAGAAAAATAAAAGAAGATTTAGAAGGTGAATATTTACCTTTAAAATTTCTTGAAGTGGATGAAGAAAGAAATAGATTAGTTTTAAGTCATAGAAGGGCTTTAGTCGAGAAAAAAATGAACAGACTTGAAGTCGGCGAAGTTGTTGTAGGTTCCGTAAAGGGCATAAAACCTTATGGAGCTTTTATTGATATCGGGGGCGTGAGTGGTCTTTTGCATATTTCTGAAATTAGTCATGAACACATTGAGACACCTCATAATGTTTTAAATGTAAATGATCAGATGAAAGTAATGATAATAGACTTAGATTCCGAGAGAGGAAGAATTTCTTTATCAACCAAAGCCCTGGAACCAGAACCAGGAGATATGCTAACTGACCCACAAAAAGTTTTTAATAAAGCTGAAGAAATGGCTGCAAAATATAAGCAAATGTTACTTGAGCAAACTGATGAGAACGAAGTGCAAGCAACAGAGATTGCTGAAAGCGTATAAACTCTTATTTTTAATTTTTTTAATAACTAATAAACAAATTAATTCTAGATTAGAAAAATTATTGTAATTTCAAGTAAATAAGTATTGATTAATATTTGCCATTTAATTTAGGATTAGATTATTACTAAATTATTAATAAATGAGTGATTTTATATTTACTTCTGAATCTGTAACGGAAGGGCATCCTGACAAGATATGCGATCAAATTAGTGACGCTGTTTTAGATGCTTTATTGACTGAAGATCCAGAAAGTAGAGTGGCCTGCGAAACAGTAGTCAACACAGGTCTTTGCTTACTTACAGGTGAAATAACTTCTAGAGCAAAGCTTGATTATATAAAACTTGTCAGAAAAGTAATTAGAGAAATTGGATATGAAGGTTCAAAAGCTGGAGGCTTTGACTCAAATAGCTGCGCCGTTTTAGTAGCTCTTGACGAGCAATCACCTGATATTTCCCAAGGAGTAAATGAAGCAGATGATATGAATGAGGATTTGGAAAACAATACTGGGGCTGGTGATCAGGGGATAATGTTTGGCTATGCATGTGATGAAACACCTGAATTAATGCCATTACCAATTAGCTTGGCTCACAGATTAGCAATACAACTTTCGAAAGTAAGGCATGAAAAAGTTCTTGATTATCTTCTACCTGATGGGAAAACTCAAGTAAGTATTGATTACAAAAAAGGGGTCCCAGTTTCAATAAACACCATTTTAATTTCAACTCAGCATAAGGCTGAGATTGATGGAATTACAAATGAAGAAGAAATTCGTCAAAAGATAAAAGAAGATTTATGGAGCAATGTTGTATTACCAGCAACAGAAGATTTAGAAATCAAACCATCAAGTCAAAAGACCAGATTCCTAGTAAACCCTACAGGTAAATTTGTAGTGGGGGGACCCCAAGGAGATGCAGGACTCACTGGTAGAAAAATTATTGTTGATACTTATGGAGGATATGCAAGGCATGGAGGGGGCGCATTCTCTGGGAAAGACCCTACTAAAGTTGACAGATCAGCTGCATATGCTGCACGTTATGTCGCTAAAAGTATTGTTAAAGCAAAATTAGCAAAAAAAGCAGAAGTACAATTAAGTTATGCCATTGGAGTTGCCAAACCAATTTCAATTCTTGTTGAAACATTTGGTACTGGTGTTATTTCTCAAAATAATTTGAAAGAACTAATTAAAAATAACTTTGATTTAAGGCCTGCAGCAATAATAAAAGAGTTTGATTTAAGAAATCTTCCAAAAAAAATGGGTGGGGAATTTTTCAGAAAAACTGCATCTTATGGACACTTTGGCAGAAATGATCTAAAGCTTCCTTGGGAAAGTGTAGAAGAAAAATCAATCCAATTAGTAGAGGCCTCCAAAGAATTTTTGTAAGATTTTATGCCTGATAAATTTTTTGGAGGGTTGGATTTTGGGACTAGCGGCGCAAGAATATCCATAATTAATCATCAAAAGGAATTAAAATATTCAAATTCAGTTCCCTATGAATATGGCTTTAAAAATCCAAAATCTTGGATTAATTCTTGTGAAAATCTTCTAGACAATTTACCTCATTACATAAAAAATAAAATTATTAATTTGGCAATCTCTGGCACCTCTGGAACTTTAACAGCTTGTAATTTAAGAGGAGATCCGATAGGAGAAGCTATACCTTATGATCAACCATGCAATGAAAATAAAATTCTCATTGAATCCATCACGGTTGGAGAAGATCATTTACAAACCCCATACAGCAGTCTCGCTAAAGCATTAAAACTAATAGATAAGTTTGGTGAAAATATTCTTTTAAGACATCAATCCGACTTCATAAATGGCTGGTTTTTGAAAAATTGGAAATATGGAGAAGAAGGTAATAATATCAAGCTTGGTTGGGATCTAATAAAAGAATCTTGGCCAAAAAGTTATCTCAATACTTCATGGCAAAAATGCTTACCTAAAATAATTAAAAGTGGAAAAATCTTAGGTCAAATCGATACTGACTTAGCAGAAAAGTTCAAATTAAATAAGAAGATAATATTAGTCTCAGGAACAACTGATTCAAATGCAGCTTTTTTAGCTGCAGGTTTGGGAAAAGAGGAAGGTCTAACAGTGTTAGGAACCACAATCGTAGTTAAAAAAATTAATAAGACCCCAATAAAAGAGAAGGGAATTACAACTCATCGAGTAAGTGAAAACTGGGTATGTGGAGGGGCATCAAATGCTGGCTGTGGAGTTTTATCTCAATTTTTTTCTGATTTAGAAATAAAAGAACTTAGCAGACAAATAAATACCTCAAAAAAAACTTCCCTTAATCTTTTACCACTCAACAGTAGAGGTGAGAGATTTCCTGTTAATAATCCTTTTTTAGAACCAATTCTTAGCCCTAGGCCAGTAAGCGACTCACTTTATTTACAAGCATTATTCGAGGGGTTAGCAAGAATTGAATTAAAAGGATGGGAAAAACTTTATGATCTGACAGGTTCATTTCCAAAAAGAATTGTTACTACTGGTGGAGGTTCAAAAAATCCTCAATGGAGAGCAATAAGAGAACGAGTTATTAATATCCCTATAGTTTCATGTAAAAAAACGACTTCATTTGGGACGGCTTTATTAGCAATTAATCCAAATCAATAGATTTCCTTCGTTAAATCTTTAATCAAGATATAAAAATTTAATGAAAAGGGTTTCACAAACTACACATCTTAATTTAGAGTATAGAAGTTATAGCCGGGATAGCTCAGTTGGTAGAGCAGGCGACTGAAAATCGCCGTGTCCCCAGTTCAAATCTGGGTCCTGGCACCTTTATAAACCTGTCATTGACAGGTTTTTTTGTGAATATTTATAAATTTAAATTTTTAATTATCAACTCTACATACTTGACGAATCACACCCAATATTAGTTGGTCTCCATTTGGATCTTGCCAATCAGCAAGATTATTTAAACGACTATTTTTCTCATCTGTGAAAACATCAACATCTCTAAAAGATTTTTCAAAACAATTTATGTCCATTGTGTAAAGAATATCTTGTGTTATTTCACTTTTAGTTTTTGGAATAAATTTACTCAATACCCTAACAGATCCATCTTCATTCCTTTTTATACTTTTTCTATCCCATAATTGTTCACCGTATTCACTAATTGGAACCCCAACCCAATCATGAGAAAAAGCATATGATTGTTTTATTGAAATACAAAAAGAGCAAATTATAGACAGAACTAAAGACAAGAAATTAACAACAAGTTTTGATGAAAAGATATTCTTGGCTTGAATCATAATATTTTTGAATATTGAAATCAATAAATTGAATTTTTGAAAAGAATAAATATTATTAATTATCAATTTTGATTCAGAATTTACTAATTTAGTTTGCTTAAAATCTAAATTTAAAAAAAATAAGATTATAAACTTTGTAAAAAATTTTATTGATTACTATTTCTATTATAGATACAATCAACTATTAATTTCTAAAGTTAGCTTTCAAAAAATTTTCGGACCAATAATGAATAAAATTCAAAAATTCCTCTCAATAGTTTTTTTTGTAGCAATATTTGTTGTATTAATTTATTTCATACAAAACTATGGCATTGAACCTCTTAGGAACAAGGTAGAGAGTATGGGAATATGGGCACCTTTTGGAATATTTGTTCTAAGAGGAGTAAGTATAATTTTACCTGCTCTCCCAAGTTCGGCATATTCACTTCTCGCTGGCTCCTTACTAGGATTCCAAAAAGGTTACATAACAATTATCTTTTCTGATATCGTTTTTTGCCAAGCAGCTTTTTTTATAGCAAGATATTTTGGTCGTGATCCTGTACGTGGTTTAGTAGGCTCAAAAGCTATGAAAAGAATTGAAAGTTTTAATCAAAACCAATTAGAAGAAAATTTCTTCCTAATGACAGGTCTTCTAATGACTGGACTTTTTGATTTTCTCAGCTATGCAATAGGTATTGGAGGAACTCGGTGGAAAATATTCACTCCAGCTTTACTAATAAGTCTTCTAATCAGTGATTCTATTCTTGTTGCTGTTGGAGCTGGAGTCAGTCAGGAAGCAGGTTTATTCCTAGGAATAGCTCTTTTAGGCATGTTTGCATTAGCAACTATTTCAGGTTTAGCAAAAAGAAGAATTCCAAAATAAGGCAAGAATTAATAGTCCTAAAACCATCCATAAAAGATATAACATTTTTGCAAAAAACAACATTAAAAATGACTATTCATGTAAGAATATAATTCTGTTGAATTTAAAAATTTTTGATGACTACTTTTAGACCTACATCACACGATCGTCCTGGAGAACAAATATCAACTACGCCTTCCGGATTAAAAGTAACTTCTGCAAAAAGATTAATGGTTGATTCTATGGTAAGGATGATTCAAAAAGCTACCAATCATTCAGTAGAAGATAAACTTGACGAAGAATCAAATAACAATTAATCAATTTATTCAGAAAAGTTTAGGAGAGTGGAAATCCATAAGAAGCACTCATTCTTTGGCTTTTCAGGAAGTTGAAAATTCAACTAGCAAAATAGTAATAAAAGAGTTAGAAATCAATAATAAAAATGTGATCGAACTTTTAGAAAAATATAATTCCAGCTCTAAACCTTCTGTTATTGCATTATCAATTAGTTGGAAGGCAATAAGCGATTGGGAGGTGGATCAAAAAGTTGAAGAAGATAAAACTATATTATTATTTTTACCAAAAGATAAAAATAAAGGAATTGTTCTTCGAAATAAGGGATATACCGAATCTGAGATTTCATCATCAGAATATTTGATTGATGAAAATGCGAACTTAAATATTAAAACTATTTACAGTTCAACAGTTTCTGAAGAAAGAATTTGTTTTTTATCAAATCATATTAGATCCAGATATTCAGTAATTAGAAATCAAGAAAACAATACTGTAATACAAACCTCGCACACATCAGAGATAAGAAATATGTCTATCTTAAAAGATTGATTATTCTTTCAAATTGAAACTCTGTATTAGAAATTAAATCAGGAAGAAATTCTTTTTCTCCTTTCATAATATCTACAGTAGATTTTAAATCAGAAATTGTTGAATCTCTCATAAGTTCAAAAACTCGGATAGCATTTTTTAGAGGTACACCAAGGGCTAAATAAGTATTTTTAAGGTCCTTTAAACAGTTTTTAGATAAAACTGATTCATCATCAGATATTAAAAGGTAAGAAACAATCCTTAAAATTATTTCTCCATCTCTTAGACAAACAGACATCTTATTTGTGTTATTTATAGATATTTTTGCATTAACTGAATCTTGATTTTCACAAATCATTGCGGTTACAGCATCAGCGGCAATTGCGTGAGAATTATTTGTTATTGAATTTATTGCATCTAATCTTGAGTTTGCAGTATTTATAAATTCTTTTATGTATTCTATATTTTTATTACCTATATTTTCTAGTTCTCTATCAGTTGATAAAATTTGGTTACTATTTGAAACTATCATTCTTAAATCTAAAAATTTGAAATTTCTATTTATTCATAATAGATTAGAGCAAATTAAAATAATTAAATCTTCTAATAAACGAAATGGTTCTTAATCAAAAACTACATTTCGAAGTGATATTAAAAATACTGTAAATAAAAATTATTTTTCGCTAAGATATAAATATTATTCCTTAAAAATTTTGGATAAAGAAGAATTAGAATTATCAAAAAAACTTGTTTCTTCTTATAAAAAAAGATTAGAAAAAGAAATTTTTGAGAGAAGTATAAAATTAAAAATGCCTCATAACAAGTTCGAAGAAATTATCAATAATAATAATGAACTAATAAATCTAAAAAAAGCATTACAAGAATTAGAGACTAACCCTCAATCTTCAAATTAAAGTAAGGTAAAAATTTTTAATAATACAACATATAAAAAGTGCATCAAACTAACAACTTCCTTTTTAAATCCCTAAATAATGCACAACTAAAAGCTGTAAATCATATCAATGGGCCACTGCTCGTTGTAGCAGGTGCAGGTAGTGGAAAAACCAAGGCTCTTACTCATAGAATTGCTAATTTAATTGAGAATAACTCTGTAGATCCTTATAACATTCTCGCAGTAACTTTTACAAATAAAGCTGCTAAAGAAATGAAAGCAAGACTCCAAGTACTACTTGCACAAGAAAAAGCTTTAAATCAATTTGGACAACCTTGGTCAACCCTCAAGGAATATGATCAGAATCAATTAAGAACAAATATTGATCAAGAGAGACTAAGGGACCTATGGATAGGAACTTTTCATGCATTATTTTCAAGACTTTTAAGATACGATATTGAAAAATATCAAGATCCTGAAGGCCTAACCTGGACACGGCAATTTTCAATTTATGACGAGACAGATTCTCAGACCCTAGTAAAAGAAATTGTTAGTCAAGATATGAGTCTTGATCCAAAAAGATTTGATCCTAAGAAAATTAAGAGAGCCATTAGTAACGCAAAAAATCAATGTTTTACAGCTAATGACCTTGAAGAAAAAGCTGATAATCATTTTGATAAAATAGTTGCAGATGCTTACAGAAGATATAGGATATCTCTCTCAAAAAATAATGCTTTAGATTTTGATGATCTTCTACTACTTCCTGTGTTTTTATTAAGGCAAAATGATTTAGTTAGGGATTACTGGCATAAAAGATTCCAACACGTATTAGTTGATGAATATCAAGATACAAATAGGACACAATATGAACTGATAAAATTAATTACCGCCGGGAATACTGAACCAAACAAATTTTGCGAATGGATTGATAGATCAATTTTTGTTGTTGGAGATGCTGATCAAAGTATTTATAGTTTTAGGGCAGCAGATTTCAGAATATTAATTGGATTTCAAGAAGACTTTAAAAATTTATCTAATAATGATCAGAAAGCCTCTCTTGTTAAATTAGAAGAAAACTATAGATCTTCATCAAATATTCTTACCGCTGCAAACTCTTTGATTGAAAATAATACTGAAAGAATTGATAAAGTTTTAAGGCCTACAAGGGAAGAAGGAGAACTTTTAAAATTGCTTAGCTGCGATGATGAGATATCTGAAGCTGAGGCAATAACAACAAAATTAAAATCTTTAAATAATTACAATAATCAACCAATCTGGAAAAATTTTGCAATCCTCTATAGAACTAGGGCTCAATCTAGAGTATTAGAAGAATCTCTAGTAAGATGGAGAATTCCATATACAATCTTTGGCGGATTACGTTTTTATGACAGAAGAGAAGTTAAAGATGCTGTCGCCTATTTAAAAGTCTTAGTAAATTCTTCAGATAATGTAAGCCTTTTAAGAATAATAAATGTCCCGAGAAGGGGAATAGGAAAAACAACTATTCAAAAGCTTAATGAGCTATCAAATAAGTTGAACATTCCTTTATGGGAGGTCATAAATGATAAACAAAGCTTAGATGAGACTATAGGCAGATCATCAAAGGGCATTAATAAATTCACAGAGCTTATGAATGACCTGCTTTGCTATATGGAAAACTCGGGGCCTGCTCAAATTCTCCAATTAATTTTAGAAAAAAGCGGTTACTTAAGTGATTTATTAACCAGTGGTTCAGAGGAATCAGAAGATAGAAGAAATAATCTTCAGGAATTAATAAATGCTGCTACTCAATTTGAAGAAGAGACCGAGAACCCTGATGTAGAGGGATTCTTGTCAACAGCAGCTTTAACAACAGACAATGATACAAAGAAAAATCATCCTAACTCTGTCACCTTAATGACTCTCCATAACAGTAAAGGACTAGAATTTCAAAATGTATTTATAACTGGACTAGAACAAGGTTTGTTTCCAAGCCACAGGTCAATTGATACTCCTTTTCTTCTAGAAGAAGAACGAAGATTATGCTATGTAGGTATAACAAGAGCTAAAGAGAGAGTTTTCTTATCACATGCAAGAGAAAGAAGATTGTGGGGAGGTATGCGAGAAGCAACAATTCCTTCGATATTCCTCTCAGAAATACCAGAGGAATTAATTGACGGGGAATTACCTCAATCCGGTGGTGCTTCTATCAGAAGGGATCGTCATCTTGACCGTTTAACAAGAGTGGATCGAAACGATTCAAATGAATTTATTAATAAACCTATAAATGCAGTAAGAAAACTATATTCAGGACCCAGTAAAGGTAAAAGTTGGTTGGTTGGAGATAAAGTAATTCACTCCAAATTTGGCAAAGGTGAAATCATACATATTTTTGGCAGTGGCGAAAAAATATCTTTAGCAGTAAAGTTTGGTGATAAAGGGAGCAAAATTCTAGACCCAAGATTAGCTCCAATAAGAGCAATAAACTGAAATTTGCATGAATGATATTTCTGCTTATATAAATTCAGCAATATTAAAAATTCCATTTAATTTATTTAATATAATTTCTGAGTATATAGAATTGAATAGTAGAGTTAAAGTTGCTATTGTAGGTGGCTATATAAGAGATTTATTAATCACTAAAATACATAAAAAGACTTTTTTTAAACCACTCGATATTGATATAGTTACAGAAGGATCTTCAGTTGATTTAGCAAAATTCATAAAAAAAAATATCTCAAATGTTGAACTTTGTTTGATAAAAGAATTTGAAATATACGACACTGTAGAACTAAATATTAATGATTTAAAAATTGATATAGCTTCTGCAAGAAAAGAGAATTATGAATCTCCAGGATTAAATCCAATCGTAAAACATGCAAATATTGAAGAGGATTTACAAAGAAGAGATTTTAGTATCAATGCAATAGCTTTTGAATTCTCAAAGCAAGAAATTTATGATTTTTTTGATGGCATAAAACACATAGAGGAAAAAGAATTACATTTGCTGCATGAAAATAGTATTCAAGATGACCCTAGTAGATTGATAAGATGCGCAAGATATGCTTCCAGATTAGGTTTTAAAATTTCAAATAAATCACTTCAACAATCTCAAAGTATTGTCCAAAGATGGCCATGGGAAATTAAAAACGATGATACTAAATCTAGATTTCCGCCTGGCATAAGTATAAGAATTAGGATGGAATTGTCAGAAATATACAAATACGATAATCTTGCAAAAATAGTTTCTTTATTAAATGATTGGGAAATTATTTCTATCCTTAATAAAAATATTATTGTTAATAATAAATTTTTAAGGGGTTTAAAGTGGATTAAAAAACTAAATGGTAATTATATTCTCTACATATTAAAAAATTCAGAAAATTTAGAGCTTACTTGTCAAAGATTTTTTATTAATAGCAGGGAAAAGAAAATTCTCAAAGAGTACTTAAGTATCACAAATCAATTAGAAAATGAAAAAGAAAAATTTCTCTATTTAACCCCCTCGCAATGGACTGAATTTATTGAAACAAAAAATTTAGATGAAGAGACAGTGAAATTATTAATTTGCAATGGGGGTTTATTTTGGAAATCATTTTTTAAATGGCTTTTTATTTTTAAATTTATCAAGTCAAAGAAAAGTGGAGAATTTTTAAAAAGTAAAGGGTGGCAACCGGGGAAAGAAATGGGGGATGAAATTAAAAGGTTGAGATATATAGAGATCGATAAGATCAAAAAGAAATAACTATCAATTTATTACTTCTCCGACCTTATACCATTCATCCTTTAAAAATTTTTCATACTTAGGATCACAACTTATCAAAAGCGGCCCGCAAGTTTGTGGATCTAACAATAATGAGATTTTTTCTTTAAAGCTGTCACTATTAACTTTATTTTTTTTTGAAAAAGAGATGATTCTATTATTACGTTTTTCTGCAATAATTTGATCAAATATTTCTTTATTTGATTCGAACAGAGAACTTTTGATCCCTTTATGTATTAATTCAAATACTCCTGGATAAGCTTTAAATGCCAATAAATCCAATAAGACTCTGATAGGTTCAAGGTTATTATTTTTCCTCAATAAATTAGATGAATCGATCATCTCTTTAAGGTGTCCTATAAATCCATAGCCAGTTACATCAGTAGCTGCATTTATAAATGTTTCGCCAAACTTATCTTGAAGTAAATAAATTTTTTCAATTAATGGTTGCTGACTTGTAACTAAATTTCTCATTATCTCCTCTGAACTATCTTTCAAATTAATATTTTGCATTTGAGCAGCAAAAAAAACTCCCACGCCTAGAGGTCTAGACATTAGGATAATATCTCCTTTTTGCATACCGGATTTTAACCATGGTTTTGCTCCATTTTTCAAAACCCCCTGAACAGTTAGAGAAATATCGATTCCTAAAGAATAAGGTTGATCAACAAAACTTCTTGACTCAAAAGTATGCCCTCCAATTAACTTACCCCCTTCTTCTTCAACTGTTGTTTTTATCCCTTTAAGACAATGAGAAAAAAGGTAGCTTTGAAAATCTTTTCCTACTTTTGGAAGAGATATTAAGGCCTGTACAGATGAAAGTTTTACTCCGCAAGCCCATAAATCTGAACAAGCATGCAATACAGTAATTTTTGCATTTAGCCAAGGATCACTTATCAACGCTGGAAATCCATCAACACTTTGAAGAATAATATCTTGATTATTTTTATAAATTTCAATAGCATCTTCAGGAGAAGTTGCAAAATTTTCAAGTTGAGCACTTCTTAAGGATTTATTTAAAATACCTTGAGGAATTTTAGCGGCACATCCTCTACAGTCTTCCATCCCATCTTCTATAACTTTTTGATTCATATTCGAATCTAAAACACGAAATTTCTTTATGAAACCTTCGTCAATTTTATTTTTAAGGTACCAAATAAGAAAATAAGGCCCAATAACAACATCACCATAAAAAGCAAAAGCTTTCGGAAGCTTTCTAGGATAAGAATTTACTATTTGCAATCCAAATTTTTGGGGAGACCATTTTTTTAATGATTCACCTTTTATTTCCTTCTGAATATTATTTGCCAATATATTTAAAACTTTTACTGCAAATATTCCAGAAGAAGGTCTCTTAGAAGTTTCTATGACTGCGCAATCACCAGTAGCAAAAGTTCCCAAAAAATTTTTCAACCTTAATTTTTGATTTGTAAAAAATCGTCCTTTTGAATCCAATTCTGAATTATATTTTTGTACCCAATATGGTGATGAATTTCCTGTACATAAGAGAATCTTTCCATAATCAACAGGAAGTTTTCCAACTACTTCTATATTCGATCTATAAAAAGTTTTTAAAATTTTATCATTTACCTTATTTGATTTGCATAGAATTTTTAAAGATCTTTTTTTCCATCTTTTTCTCAAGGCAAAAGCAACTTCAATCGCTGCGAGCCCACTTCCAACAATTACAAAAGATTGTGCAGTTTCAGAATCATGCTGATCTTCTTTTTTAATTAACTCATAAGCCTTAAAAAAAGGTTTAATTGGGAAAGCAATTTGATTATTGACTAAATCCTCAAATTCTCCTGAAATTTTGGTTTGACTTCCATAGTTAAGTACTAATTTTGAGTAACCAATTGATGGTCTATTTTTTAAGAAAATTTTTTTTAACTGAAAATCAATATTTATTACCTCTTCTTTTATGAAAGAAACTCTTGACTTTTTAGCTAAAGATCTAATATCAATTAAGCTTTCATCTAAAGAAATAGATTTAGAAAGAACAGAAGGGAACATCGCCGAATAAACTAAATGAGTATCTCTAGATATAATTGAGATAGGGATTTCTGGCATTAATTTCGGATACATCAACCATTTTCTAATCAAAAGAACATTTGTATGTCCGCCTCCAATTAGTACTAGATGATTAATAGTCATTTCATTGCCATGAATAAACAGCATTTATTACCAATTAAAGAATCAAGATTAGGAGTAATTGGTGGGAGTGGTTTCTATTCGATTGACAAAATAGAATGTCATAAAGAAATCGAAGTCAATACACCTTATGGTAAACCTTCTGATTCAATTAGGCTCTTTAAAATTGGTAATTTAGAAATTGCTTTTATAGCGAGGCATGGTAGGACACATAAGCTGAATCCGACAGAAATACCATACAAAGCTAACATTTGGGCTCTCCGATCAATTGGTGTTAGGTGGATAATCGCTCCATCAGCAGTTGGCTCCCTTCAAGAACAAATCAGGCCTCTTGATATTGTTATTCCAGATCAATTTATTGATCGAACTCATAAAAGACCAGCAACATTTTTTAATGAAGGAGCAGTAGCTCATGTAACTATGGGGGATCCTTTCTGTATGAACTTATCAAGAATTTTAGGCAATGTTGGCGAAAACAATATTCCGGGAGGAAGACAATTACATAGAGGAGGAACATATCTAGCGATGGAGGGGCCAGCCTTCTCTACCCGAGCAGAATCTAATTTATATAGAAGTTGGGGTTGTTCAATAATAGGTATGACTAATCACACCGAAGCAAGATTAGCTAAAGAAGCTGAGATAGCTTATTCTTCTCTGTCTATGGTTACTGATTATGATTGCTGGCATCAAACTCATCAAGAAGTATCAGTAGAGATGGTTTTGGAAAATCTCAGAGCGAATACTGAAGTTGCTAACAAAATTGTCTTTGAAATCGCGAAAGTTATCGATATAGAGAGACCTCAAAGCAAATCCCATTATTCTTTAAAGGATGGTTTAATAACTCAAAAAGAAAATATCCCTAGTCTTACAAAAGAAAAACTAAAGATATTTACAGATTCTTATTGGAACTAAATACTACTAGATAGTAAAAAAGTAATAAAGGCTTTAGCCTGCACCAACTCCTTGATATGAACCGTAGAAAAATATACCTAATACGAAAATAACCGCTATTCCTCCCGCTGTAGCAACTAGCCAAAGAGGAAGGGTTCCTTCTGTCCATCTTCTTTCCCACGCTACAGCTGGTCTACCATCAGGTAACCTATCGGGAATTCTGCCATCAGGGCCTTTTAATTTACTCATAATTTTAATTTAGTTGAAAAAGTAACTGGAAAATAAAATTCCTAAAACAAATACTGATAATAAGCCTAAATAAAGGCTGGTACGATTAAGTTCTACTGGAACTTTATTCGGATTTTCGTTTACTTGCATAATTAATAAAGTTATCTTAAAAATTGCATAGCTGCTATAGCACCTAAGAAAAATACTGAAGGAATCGCCAGCGCATGAACTGCTAGCCAACGAATAGTAAAGATAGGATAAACGCGGACTTCAACAGCCTGCATTGGAGCTTGAGAATTTGACATAGTTATTTTGTTCTTAAATCTAATTGAGATTTAGCTTCATATCTTTGCGTTACAACAGGTGCTTTTGATTCAGAGGCCTGGAAATAACTATCCGGACGTGGAGTTCCAAAAGCATCATAGGCTAAGCCTGTATAGACAAATAGAAAGCCCGCTATAAATATAGCTGGGAGTGTTACTGCATGAATAATCCAGTATCTAATACTGGTGATTATTTCAAAGAATGGGCGTTCACCCGTTGAACCTGCGGCCATAATCACAATTATTTACTTTATGATCTTACAAGGAAAAATCCTAAGTTTGTGAAGAAATTTACAGCTTGGTTACAGACAGTTGTTAAATTGCAACAAAATTAAGTATTTTTTTATTTTTTAATTTGATGGAATTAGCCGTTCCACCTCAGGATATAACCCCTTTCTCCCAGAATAAAGCCTTTTTTAGCATCTAATTCATCTTTTTCTAAGAATTGAATCTTGATGTAGTTAGTTGGCAGATTTGAAGCAACAGGATCAGAATCCCATGTTTTACCATCATCTTTACTAACTATTAAAGTACCATTACCACCGCCAGCCCAGATATTTCCTTCAGGGTCCCAACCCATATCCAAATAATTGTAGCCATTTAGAATTGGAACTATTGGTTTAGTCCAGCTTTCTAAATCATCACTATCCTCATTAAATCTTATTTCAGCTCCTCGAGATAACATCCATAAATTACCGTTTGGATTAAATCCTATACTTTGTACTCTCTTACTACTCGCTCTTTGATGAGCAATCCAAGTATCACTTTCATTTTCAAGAGTAGAGAAAAAATTACCAAGACTACTTACACTTACATAATCTCCATTAGATGTTCTTCTTAAATCTCTAATGCCCCCCTGTTCTGAAGGGTCTGATACTTTTGATTCCCATGTTTCACCACTATTTGAGGTGACATAAATAGCAGCTGAAGTTGTTGCCAATTCAGCTACACCATCATCAATAGTTGAGACTAAAAAAGGCTGGCCAGGCAACTTACCAAGGGATAACCTAGTCCAGTTTTTGCCTTCATCAATCGTATGCATAACTAAAGAAGGTTGTCCTATCAACCACCCCTCAGAACCCCTAAAATCTATATCAAGTAAACGGAAATTCTCCTCTGCAGCAATATCTAAAGATCTTTTTTCCCATGATTCACCTCCATCATTAGATTCCATAATTAGCCTATTTGATCCAACTAAAAATCCATGATTATTATCTATGAAATCTATATCTAATGCATTGGACTGATCTTCAAATTGAATTGTTTCCCAGGGACTACTCTCGCTCATTTTTACACCTGTTGAAGAACAACTACTTAGAATAAAGCAAAGCGTAAATGTTAAAAGAAGATTTGGAATACTAGTTAAAAATTTTTTCATGAATATATTTTAATGCAAAGAGTACAAAGAAAGGAAACATGCAGCGGCAAATGCTAAACCACCAAATATTAAAATGTTTTTCTGACCAGGTGGCAAACTATTGAATCCAAAGCCGTAAGTTAAATTCTCTTCAAAACCACTAGGTTTTTCTCTAGGGCCTATATCTTTATATAAATTTTTACCTGCTCTACAGACTGGACAAGCAAAAGTGTTTCCATCTATTGCTAAAAAAGAGGTATTTTTAGGAATGTTAAGTTTCTTGTTTCCTTCAGTAGGATCATAAATATATCCACAACTTCTACATTCGAATCTATTTTGTTCTAAATTAGTTATAAGTTCTTTATCTTTAAACTCTAGAAGTTTTTCAGAAGATTCTTCATTTGCTAAATCCTCAACTATTTGGATATCCTCAGAAGATGGTTGAATGTTTTCACTCACGATTTAGTATTTAACTTTAGAGACTCTAAAAGATTTTGCTGAATTAAGCGAATTTTCCAACAATTTTTTTAAATGTTTTCATTACCCGGCTACGAATATTTTTTAGGTTTTTTAATAATTGCAGCGGCAGTTCCAATTTTAGCTTTAGTTACTAACCTTATAGTTTCCCCAAAAGGAAGAACAGGCGAGAGAAAGCTTACCTACGAATCAGGGATGGAGCCTATTGGGGGAGCTTGGATTCAATTCAATATTAGATATTACATGTTTGCATTAGTATTCGTTATATTTGATGTAGAGACTGTATTTCTCTATCCTTGGGCGGTTGCATTCAATAGGCTAGGTTTACTAGCATTTATTGAAGCTCTGATATTTATTGCAATATTAGTAATTGCTCTTGCATACGCCTGGAGAAAAGGAGCTTTAGAATGGAGTTAAAAAATTGAACAATTCACTCTCACCAAAAGCAATAAGAGAACTTAGAGAAGAAACTTGTAATCCTCTCGGTGCTCCCCAAGTCACTACCGACTTAAGCGAAAATATTATAATGACAAGTTTAGATGACCTTCACAACTGGGCTAGATTAAGTAGTCTATGGCCACTTTTATATGGAACTGCATGCTGTTTTATAGAATTTGCAGCACTCATAGGGTCTCGATTTGACTTTGATAGATTTGGCTTGGTACCTAGAAGCTCCCCAAGACAAGCAGACTTACTAATTGTTGCTGGAACAGTCACAATGAAAATGGCACCAGCATTAGTAAGATTATATGAGCAAATGCCAGAACCAAAATATGTCATTGCCATGGGAGCTTGTACCATAACTGGTGGAATGTTTAGTGCAGACTCAACAACAGCAGTTAGAGGAGTTGATAAATTAATACCAGTTGATTTGTACCTTCCTGGATGCCCCCCTAGACCAGAAGCTATTTTTGATGCTGTAATAAAATTAAGAAAAAAAGTTGCTAATGAGAGTATTCTTGAGAGGAGTAAAGCTGAACAAACTCATAAATATTTAACTGTAGATCATGAAATGAATCTTATTTTTTCAGAAAACACTGGTGAGTATTTAAATAAAAAATCTAAAAAGTCAATTGAATCTTCTAATCTTAATCAGATAGAAGAAAGTAGTGAAAATATTTATGAAAAAAATTCTATAGATAAAGAAATAAAATAATGGGAAATAATACTCCACCTGAATCTTCAGAAAAAATTGTAAAACAAATTGGAATAGTAAGTAATCAGCTTTCTGAAGATGGAATTACAAACGAATCTTTAGGTAATGATCATATAGGTGTTGAGATACTTTCAGTAAAACCAGAAA
The DNA here is from genome assembly GCA_003210915.1 of Prochlorococcus sp. AG-676-L21. Lineage (GTDB taxonomy): Bacteria > Cyanobacteriota > Cyanobacteriia > PCC-6307 > Cyanobiaceae > Prochlorococcus_A. Next base: position 23,444 of record QCUA01000004.1, read on the forward strand.
AACTGTACGAAGCAATATCTACTTTAAAAAGATATGGCTTTAACTACCTTCAGTGTCAAGGAGGTTACGATGAAGGGCCAGGAAAATGTCTTGTAAGTTTTTACCATCTAATCTCACTTGGGGATATTCAAGACATAAAAGAGATTAAAGAAATAAGAGTAAAAGTTTTTTTAAATAGAGACTCAGACTTATCTGTACCTAGCCTTTATAAAATCTTCAAAGGAAGTGATTGGCAAGAAAGGGAAACCTATGACATGTTTGGAATCAATTTTGCTGATCATCCAAATCCAACAAGACTCCTAATGCCAGAAGACTGGAGAGGATGGCCATTAAGAAAAGATTATATACAACCTGACTTCTATGAATTACAAGATGCTTATTAGAAAAATTTATTAATTTAATTTCTTCAATTTTTTATTAATAAACATTACTGCCCTTGCAAGTCTTCGGGGGTCATGCCTAAGTGTTGGAGTTATCTTTCTTGAATAAAGAGGAGCTTGCAATACGTAATATCCTTCTGATATTAATTCTTCTTTATTACAAATCACTGGCATGGCACCTCTACTTTGGTAATAATCAACAAGCGGAGACTTTTCAAATTGAATTTGAGAAAGTATTGCATTAAATATTCGATTTTTTACACCAAAATTTGATAATTGCTTTTCTATTGCTTTGATGTGTTGATATACGTCAAGATTATCTGTTTCCCCTGGTTGAGTCATCAAATTACTTATGTAGATTTTGGGAGCATTACTTTTCAGAAGAGCATCTACAATTTCGGGGACCAGTAAATTAGGTAGCAAAGATGTATAAAGACTTCCTGGCCCAAGTATTATTAGGTCTGCTTCTTTAATAGATTCAAGAGCACTAGGAAGAGCTGATGGATTTTCGGGCAGATAACCAATCCTAGAAATCACCTTTTTTGATTGACTTATTTTACTTTCACCAAATATTTTCTCACCGTCTTCAAGTTCTGCCCAAAGCATTACATCTGTATTTGTTGCAGGCAATACTTGCCCTTGTACTGCCAACACTTTACTGGAAGCCTGAACCGCTTTTTCTAAACTCCCCGTAATTGTTGTTAAAGCAGATAAGAATAAATTGCCAAAACTATGTCCCTCTAATCCACTACCTCCAGAAAATCTGTATTGAAACAATCTTGTTAATATTGGTTCTTCATTTGATAAGGCTGCTAAACAATTTCTTATATCTCCAGGTGGTTGAACTCCTAATTGTTTTCTTAAAACCCCGCTACTACCTCCATCATCTGAAACTGTAACTATTGCAGTTATATTACTACTGTAGTTTTTTAGGCCTTTCAATAATGTTGACAAGCCGGTTCCTCCTCCAATAGCAACAATATTTGGGCCTCTATTTAATTTACTTTTTACTCTTAGTGCATCTACTAAAAATGTATTTTTTTCTGGAACAAGAGCTTTTTGTATTGAATTAATACTTCTATTTTGCCCAATACCAATCAAGAGAAGACCAAACAAAAGGATTAATGGTCCTAAAACTGAAATAGGCAAAATTTTTGTTGCCAAGTTCATTATCGAGAAAAAGACATCTATTAACCAATAAAGAGGTCTTAAATTAGTCCAGATTGCAATCCCTAATAAAGAAGTTAATAATCCAATAGCAGAAGTTATCATCCATCTTTTTATTACTAACCCTGGCAATAGCCAACTTAGAATTCTTATAATTTTATTTATCAAACCTAAATTCGACTTTTTGAAATAAGTTAAGGTTCTCTTTATTCTTTTTTTCTTCTTCTGCATCAAAATCCTCTTAAATTTATTAAAATTTAAATATATAAATTGATTATAAATCAAATACATACATCCTTTTTTTATTTTTAAAAAGTAGGCAATATGTATTTAAAGACAAATTGCTCTATATACATTTTGAAAAAAACAAAACATGTCGTAGAAACCAATAATCTCTCAATTAGTTGGGGAGAACTTAATGTACTAAATAAAATTAATTTAAAACTTTATGAAGGAGAAAAATTAGCTATTGTTGGCCCTTCAGGTTCTGGGAAATCAACTATATTAAAAATCTTGGCAGGTTTGATTTTACCCACTGCGGGTGAGTTAAGCATATTTGGACAAAAACAAACTTACTTAAGATTAGATCAAAATAATCCTCCAGATGTAAGATTAGTTTTTCAGAATCCTGCTTTATTAGGATCTTTAACTATTGAAGAAAATGTAGGCTTCATACTTCAAAAGAACAAAAATTTATCCAAGAAATTTATTCAAGAAATTGTAAGAGAATGCTTAGAAGAAGTAGGATTATTTAATGTTGAAAAAAAGCTTCCAAATGAATTAAGCGGTGGTATGCAAAAAAGAGTAAGTTTTGCAAGAGCGTTGATTAGAGATCAAGATTCAGATAAAAAAAAGTCAGCCATTATTACTTTTTGATGAACCTACTGCTGGTCTTGATCCTATTGCTTCATCAAGAATTGAAGACTTAATAAATAAGACAAATAATAAAGCCAATGGATCATCCATTGTTGTTAGCCATGTTCTTAGTACTATAGAAAGGACTTCAGAAAAAGTTGTTATGCTTTATGGAGGTAAATTCAGATGGGCTGGTTCGATTGATGAATTTAAAAAGAGTGATGATCCTTATGTTTTTCAATTTAGAAATGGGAAACTTACTGGACCGATGCAACCAAAAGACATTTAAAAATTATGCGTAGAAGCTTAAGAGATTCGATAGTAGGATTTTCCTTGTTAGGGGGAATATTAGTATTTACATTTTTTTCATTCTGGTTGAGGGGTGTAAAACTATCTTCAAAAAATTGGTATCTTTTTGCAGAATTTAACAATGCAAGCGGTTTATCAAAAAAATCTCCAGTGACTTACAGAGGGATTTTAGTAGGTTCAATTGAGGATATTCTATTTACTAATGAATCAATCAAAGCAAAAATTGTTTTAAATAATCCTGACATTATTCTCCCCAAACCAGCATTCGCAAGAGTTGTTACTAATTCATTTCTAGGAGGTGATGTTCAAGTTGCATTAGAAACGAATGAAAAAACAATTCCAAAGAATACTGCCAAAGCTATATCAGAAAAATGCGATAGTAAATTAATTATTTGCCAAGGAGATACTATTACTGGGAAGCAACTTTCGAGCCTCTCAAATATTACTAACAGGATAAATCAACTACTTAAGGAATCAAATCAAGAAAATTTAATTGAAAATGTAGTTAAGTCAATAGACCAATTTGATAAAACACAAGAAAATCTAGATGAACTAATTTATTTATCAAAGCAAGAAATTATTAGAATTAAACCTCTTATAAAAGAAGTAACCATAGCAGCAGGCCATTTAAACAATATTTTGTCTACCCTCAATGACGAAGAAACTCTTAAAGATATTAAATTGACAATCGGAGCAGCTGAATCAATATCAGGCAAATTTGATAACATGAGTGATGATTTTGAACAATTAATGAAAGATAAAGAATTAACTAAATCTATAAGAGATTTAACAATTGGATTATCAAAATTCCTTAATGAGATTTACCCATGAAAAATTTAAAATTCATTTATTGCATTTAAGGCCATGGCGGCAATTGTCTTATCAGTAGCTTTAGGCAATTGAACATATTTCCCTTGTGCAGCTTCTGCAAGTTCTTTTCCAAAGCCACTAGCTATAAATTTTCTTTCTGTATCTATAATTAATAACTTTATTCCTAACATGGGGTATTTAGCGGCAATATCTAATACTTCTTGTTTTAAATCCACATTTTCGTTTTCATTAACTTCTACTTGACCTAATGATGCACCTAAAGGGACATTCCCTCTCCCATCAGTTATTCCAACAACAATGACCTGACCTATATCTCCTGTAGAAAGAGCATTTTTTGCTACTTTTGCTGATTGAGTTAACCCATGAGCTAAAGGAGATCCTCCTCCACATGGCATAGTTTCTAACCTTCTTTTTGCTGCTGTAATAGATCTTGTTGGAGGCAAAAGTACCTCTGCTTGATTCCCTCTAAATGGTATAAGAGCTACTTCATCTCTATTTTCATAAGCCTCAGTCAAAAGTCTTATGACGGCACCTTTAGCACTTTGCATTCTATTAAGTGCCATAGATCCACTAGCATCAACTAAAAAAATAACCAAAGCTCCTGCCTTTTTTTGAAGGAGCTTTGCCCTAAAGTCATTTTCTTCAATAATTATAGTTTTATTAGGATTCTTTAATCTTCTAGATTTCTGATATGGAGCAGCGGCTCTTAGAGTTGCATCGACAGCAATTCTTTTTACTTTACCTCTTGGAATTAAAGGTCTGACATATCTACCTCTGCTTTGACTTAGAATTACTGATCTACTTCCACTATTTCCTGCTTTAGATTTTGCTGATGAAAAAAGCAATAAATCAGGATCTACCATGCATGATTCAGGATCAAGAATAAATTCTTCTGGAATATCAGGATTAGAATCTTCTTCCCCATCAGAATTATCTTGTTCTTCTTCTTGATTATCCTCATTTTCGTTAGATTCAGGTTCGGAATCTTCATTATTTGACTGAGGTGGGGGTGGGCTTTGATCCTCAGGAGGTGGGGGTTGAATATCATCATCCTGAGGTGGTATTTGCGTCGCTCTTGGAAGAATTACTAACCTTACTGCAACTTTTAAATCATCAGAATTAACATTCTCATCACCTCGAAGGGCTGCATTTGCTTTGGCAACTTTTACTGCAAACAATTCAGATCTATGTCCTTCGACTCCACCTCTAAGGGCTTCATTTACTAAATAAGTTATTTGTTCTTTAGTGATTTTTACATCCTTTAACCATTGCCTAGCCAAAATTAACTGGGTGGATAAATTATCGGATTCTTCAGACCATTTTTCTGAAAACTTGATATTGTTTTCAGCATGAGATAATACAGATTTTGTTATTTCAACTCTTTGGTTATTATCTATCGATTGATCCGCAGAAAGAACAATTGCAAATCTATCTAATACATGATCTCTTAAAGCTCCTTCTTCAGGATTATAAGTTGCAATCAAAAGTGATCTGCAAGGATGAGAAAGACTTAATCCATCTCTTTCAATATTATTTTGTTCTCTACCAGTAGCTTCAAGAATTAAATTTACAATCCCGTCATCCAATAAATTAATATCATCAACATACAAAACACCCCTATGAGCCTCTGCTAAAACTCCTGGCTGAAAAACTTGCTCGCCTGTATTCAATGAAGCAGAAACATCTATAGATCCAACGAGTCTGTCTTCCGTAATTCCAATTGGGACTTGAATAAATGGAGCCTGTACGACCTTGCTTGGAATACTTTCAATTTGATTAAGGTAATTAATACCAAAAATTTTCGCTATTAATTGATTAATATTTTTATCCCATTCCTCAGGTTTAGTTGGATCTAAATTTCTACTTATTGGTCTGAAAGAACTCTTATTATCAGTTAATTTCTCGAGTATTAATTCATTATCTATTATTTCTATCGGAGGGATTAAGGAATGCAAACCTCTTGCCAATACCGACTTGCCGGTACCTCTACCACCTGCAATTATTACTCCTCCTAAGCTAGGATCGACAGCTGCTAAAAGTAAAGATAATTTTAATAAGCTGTGACCTGTAATTGCAGCCAATGGAAAGGCTCTAAACGAATCCTTCTTTTTCATTAAATCATTTATGTCTTCTTTCCCATTTAACTTTTGTTCCAAAATCACTTTAAAATTACCTGATATAGAATTTATCCAATAACACAGTTTTTTGTAGTGGAATTATCAAATCTTAATATCAAAAATGGACTATGTATATCTCTAGGAGCAAATATTGATAGTAATTATGGTAAACCTATCGAATCATTAATAATTTGCAAACCAAAAATAGAGAACCTTATCAAGAATTGGATAAATCAATCTAAATCTTTTGAACAAGAAATTGAATCATCAAAAATAATTTTTTATTGGTCCTCAATATATGAAACAAGTCCTCATGGAGTTAAGGATGATCAACCAAATTATTTAAATACTCTTCTTTTAGTAAAAAGTAAGTTTTTTCCAAAGTTAACAACAAACAACGCAAAATTACTCCTAAGAGAATTGAAAAATTTGGAAAAAAATTTTGGGAGAAAAAAGACACCCAATAATATGAAATGGCTATCTAGATGTTTAGATTTAGATATTTTATGGTGGGAGGATTTTTGTTTCAAAGATGAAGAATTAATATTGCCTCACCCAAGATTTATGAATCGTAATTTTGTAATATCTCCTTTGTCTGAGGTCCTAAGCAGAATACAAACAGTAAAAAAAATAGAAGAAACAAGATGGCTTGTTGATTAATGTACAAAATTCTAAAATAATTGTTAGGGTATTTTTATTTAAATTATGGAAGATAAAAATCACTTCAGAAAAGCCATTTTCAAAGAAAAAATATCTGAATTAAGAACAAAAAAATTTAGTTTTGAAATAAATAGAATTCAACTTCCCAATGGACATGAAGATGAATACGGACAAATAATATTCCCAAACGCTGCATTAGCTGTACCAATAACAAATGAAAATAAAGTTATACTTCTTCGCCAATATAGATTTGCTGTATCACGATATTTACTTGAGTTTCCAGCAGGTACTTTAGAAATAGGAGAGACCCCAATAAACTCAATCAAAAGAGAAATTCAGGAAGAGTCTGGATATAAAGCAGAAAAGTGGGATGAACTAGGAGCTCTAGTTAATGCTCCTGGATATTCAGATGAAGTAATTCATTTATTTCTTGCACGCGATTTAAGCAAATTAAACAATCAGGTAAAAGGTGATTTAGATGAAGATATAGAAGTTTTACTTATGGAACCTAAAAGTTTAGATAATTTAATTTGTAGTGGTAATGAAATTCTGGATGCAAAAACTGTAACAGCTTGGTTTAGAGCAAAGCAATTTTTGGAAATTAAATGAATAACCCCAGAATACTTTTTTGGCATAGAAAAGATCTTCGAATAAATGATAATAATGCTTTGAAAAAAGCATTTTCTTTATCAAATGCTATTACTTCAACCTATATTTTAGATCAAAATTATTCTTACGACTTCAATGCGAAATCCAGAGCATGGTTTCTTGGGAATTCACTCGAAGAATTAAGTAAAAATTGGGAAAATCTCGGAAGTCGATTGATTATAGATGAGGGTGATCCCTTAATTCTGATACCTAAATTAGCTAAATTAATTGATGCTAAGTTTGTTGTTTGGAATAAAACGATAGAACCTTATGAAATTAATCGGGATTTAGAAATAAAAGATAATTTAAAAAAATTTAATATTGAGTTTATAGAATTATGGGATCATCTATTAATAGAGCCTTCTCAAATTTTCACTGGAGGTAACAAACCATATTCAGTTTATGGTCCATTTTACAAGAAGTTAAAATCGAAAATTAATTTAGTAAATTCGAAAAAAAATTTGAATAATATTGCTGATCTAAAAGATTTAGAAATAGGGATTAAAGAAAAAAAGAGAATTGATACATCAAGATTAATATTAGATCAATTTCATAAAAATATAAATTTTGCTGGAGTTGATTTATGTCCTTGCAAACCAGGAGAGCTCGCTGCAGAAAAATTATTAGATCAATTTATTTGCCAAGATAAAATTGAATCTTACGAATCTTCAAGAGACTTTCCATCTCAAAATGGAACATCTTTCCTTAGTGCTTCATTGAGATTTGGGACTATAAGTATACGAAAAGTCTGGGATGCAACATTATTTCCTGAATTAATAAATATAAATAAACACAATCGACTATCAATAGAAACTTGGCAGAAAGAATTAGTTTGGAGAGAATTCTATCAACATTGCTTATTTAATTTTCCAGAATTAGAGAAAGGGCCCTATAGAAAAAAATGGGACCTTTTCCCTTGGCAAAATAATCATGAATGGTTTACTCGATGGAGCGATGGGCAGACTGGAGTTCCTATTATTGATGCAGCAATGAGACAACTTAATAGTTCTGGTTGGATGCATAATAGGTGTCGAATGATAGTGGCTTCATTTCTCGTAAAAGATCTTATTTGCAATTGGCAAATGGGTGAAGAAAAATTTATGAAGGTATTGGTTGATGGTGACTTAGCGGCAAATAATGGAGGCTGGCAGTGGAGTGCTAGTAGTGGTATGGATCCAAAACCATTAAGAATTTTTAATCCTTATACTCAAACAAAAAAATTTGATCCTATTTGCAAATATATTAAATTCTGGATTCCTGAATTATCTAAGGTTTCTAATACAGATATTCTTAATGGTGAGATATCTGATTTGGAAAAAAATAATTATTCAGGGGCTTTAGTTAATCACAATATTCAGCAAAGACTTTTTAAGGATCTTTACGCACAAATCTGAAGTTCATTAATACAACTTTTTAAAATAATATTTAAATTTTCTGCCACATAAACTTGCTCTTCGTAAGAAATTTCTGGATACATTGGGAGACTAAGTACTTCAGTACAAACTCTTTCTGTATTAATGAGTTTTTCTCTAGAAAAATTTTTATTTTTATAGGCTATTTGTGCATGTATTGGTATTGGATAATAAATAATAGAATTAATTCCTTTCTCAGAAAGTCTTAGTTTCAATAAATTTCTTAAAGAATTATTTTTGTTAAAGTCAGTTTCAAATAATTCAGAATAATCATAATTTATATCGTAATTATAATTTTTTAATTTGATCACAAATTGATTCCAAGAATGAGAAACGTTTTCAGAATCAATCTTGGGTAAATTAATAAAACTATTTTTTTCTAATAAATCAAGATAATTATTAGCTATTTTTGTACGCTTACTAATCCATTTTGATATAAATTTTATTTTAATATTTAAAACCGCTGCTTGTAAGGTATCTAGCCTACTATTTAAACCTATTTGAGTATGATGATACCTTTTAGGACTTCCATGAACTGCCAACTCTCTGACCTTTTTTGCAATATTTTTGTCTGAAGTTGTAACTGCCCCTCCATCTCCAGCAGCCCCTAAATTCTTAGTTGGAAAAAAGCTAAAGCATCCTATATCTCCAATACTTCCTACTTTAGAATTTCCCCACATAGTACAAGTTGCCTGCGCGCAATCCTCAATTATTTTTAGATTATATTTTTTAGCTAATGCTTTTATTGACTTCATATTTACAGCATTACCAAATAAATGGACTGGCATAATAGCTTTAGTATTAGAGTTGATTTCTCCTTCAATTAAATCAATATTAATTAAATAATCATTTGGATTAATATCAACCAAAACTGGATTGGCGCCTACTGCACTTATAGCTTCAGCAGTTGCGAAAAAGCTGAAAGAAGAAGTAATCACTTCATCTCCTTTACCAATATCTAAAGCACGTAAAGCAAGTATTAATGCATCAGTGCCACTATTACACGCAACAGCATGATTTACCCCAATAAGAGATGCAAAATTCTCTTCAAATTCAGCAATCTCTTGACCACCTATATATTTCCCACCTTTAAGAACTTTCATAACCGCCTCCTCAATATCAGAGCCGATTTCCTGGAACTGTCGTTCTAATGTAAATGGAGGTATTTGCATATTTATTATATTAGCTTTAAAGGTTTTTCTCTGGGATAAATATTATATTTAATTCATTTAAACCAATCAGGCTCTTTACCTGGAGTCCATTTTATATTGCATCCAAGCGATGGTTGTTGAGGATGAGGATAATTACTATTTTTATTTAAGCCTTTAACAGCGGCATGTAAATCTTGACCAGTGATAGAAATATCATTACTAGGTCTACTACTATCAAGTTGGCCATGATAAAAAAGGGCGAATTTTCTATTTCCAGCATTCGAGAAAAGATAAAAATCAGGCGTACATGCAGCCTTTAGCTCTTTGGCAAAAACTTGACTTTCATCATAAAGATAAGGAAAACTCCAGCCTTGTATTTGAGCTTGATTTCTTAAACAATCTGGAGAATCTGAAGGATGAGTAACAATATCATTACTTGAAACTGCGATAGTTTGAACTTTATCCTCAATATCACTACTTAAAACTGAAATATAATTTTCGATATATTTCACAAAAGGGCAATGGGCACAAATAAACATTAAAAGTAAATGCCTATCATCTAGTTTGGTTAAATTATAGTTTTCTTGATTAGATGAATTGGTATTCATCATTTCGAAAGAAGGTAATTGAGTCCCTAATTCCAAAAACATTGAATTTGTTTTAACCATACTTAAAAAATATTCCCTATAGTTGAAATTTATTGTATATTTTGGATTAATTCGCAAAGAAGTGTACTTTTTGTAGGACAATTATATAAATAAGAAATAAAATGCTTCTAAATTTAACTGGCAAAAAAATTCTAGTTACTGGAATTGCCAACAATCGTTCAATAGCATGGGGAATTGCTCAGCAACTTTCAAAAGCTGGGGCTGAACTAGGAATTACTTATTTACCTGATGAAAAAGGAAGGTTTGAATCAAAAGTAAGAGAATTAACTAAAGATTTAGAGCCATCATTATTCCTCCCACTTGATGTTCAAAATCCTTCTCAAATTGAAGAAATTTTTGAAAATATTAAAACCAATTGGGGTCAAATTGATGGGTTAGTTCATTGTCTTGCATTCGCAGGTCGTGACGAATTAATTGGAGACTATAGCGCAACTTCATCCGAAGGCTTTGATAGAGCTTTGAATATTAGTGCTTATTCTTTAGCACCTCTATGTAAGGCAGCAAAACCACTTTTCAGCGATGGTGCTGGGGTAGTTTCTTTAACTTATTTAGGATCTGAGAGAGCTATACCTAACTATAATGTAATGGGTGTAGCAAAGGCAGCTTTGGAGGCTTCAGTAAGATACCTTTCTGCAGAACTGGGCCCTGAAAAGCAAGTAAGAGTAAATGCAATTAGTGCTGGTCCAATTAGAACACTTGCGAGTTCTGCAATAGGTGGCATTTTGGATATGATCCATAATGTTGAAGAAAAAGCTCCCCTACGAAGAACAGTGACTCAAACAGAAGTAGGAAATACAGCTGCTTTTCTTTTAAGTGATCTTTCAAGTGGCATATCAGGCCAAACTATTTATGTTGATGCAGGTTATTGCATTAATGGAATGTAAATTACAATTTAAACAAACAAAATGTCATCTTCAAGACAAGCTGAAATTAAAAGAAAAACAAATGAAACAGATATTAGTATTTTTCTTAATATAGATGGCAATGGAATTTCTGAGATTGATACTGGTATACCTTTTTTAGATCATATGTTGCATCAAATATCTAGTCATGGATTATTTGATTTAAAAATAAAAGCTAATGGAGATACACATATTGATGACCATCATACAAATGAGGATGTTGGCATTGCTCTTGGGAAAGCCTTTACTAAAGCACTAGGAGAAAGAAAAGGGATAAACAGATTTGGGCATTTTTTTGCACCTTTAGATGAGGCTTTAGTTCAAGTAACATTAGATTGTTCAGGGAGGCCTCATTTGTCTTATGATCTCAAATTAAAAGCACCCAGAATAGGGAATTATGATACTGAATTAGTAAGAGAATTTTTTATAGCTTTTGTAAATAATAGTGGAATCACTCTTCATATCAATCAAATACAAGGTACAAATTCTCATCATATAGTTGAAGCATGTTTTAAAGCCTTTTCAAGAGCAATGCGAATGGCTTCTGAAATAGATATCAGAAGATCTGGAACTATCCCAAGTAGTAAAGGAATGTTAGAAAGTGATTAGATAGGTAAATTCAGTATTTTTCTGAATTAGCCACAATTTCATTTATTTTTGGCGAAAATAAATGGAGTCAAGATTTCAAAGTGACTTATATTCAAGAAAAACAAATCAATAATAATCCATCTTTTAACAAAGAAGACTGGGCTAGTGCATACAAAAATGTTGAAAAAGAATTAACAAATGAACCATTAAATACAAGTAAGGGGGGGGATATTGAGGAATTAAATGGAACTCTATTCAGAAACGGGCCAGGGATATTAGAAAGAGGAGGCCAATGGGTTCATCATCCCTTTGATGGAGATGGAATGATTACAGCAATTAGATTTGAGAATGGAAAACCATCATTAACAAATAAGTTTGTGCAAACTAAAGGTTTTTTAGAAGAAAAAAAGATTAACAAATTTATTTACAGAGGAGTTTTTGGTACTCAAAAAAGTGGAGGAATTTTAAATAATGCTTTAGATTTAAAATTCAAAAATATTGCTAATACACACGTTATAAAACTAGGCAATGAAGTGCTTGCACTATGGGAAGCAGCGGGTCCACATGCCTTAGATCCTAACAATCTTGATACCATTGGACTAACAACTTTAGGTGGAGTTTTAAAGAGCAACGAAGCATTTAGCGCTCATCCAAAAGCTGATTTTAATTCAACTATGTCATCTGAACTTTTGGTAACTTTTGGAGTACAAACCGGTCCAAAAAGTACTATTAGATTAATGGAATTTTCAAATGCTGGTGATAATGCTGGTGAATTGATAATAGACAGAAAAGATACATTTAATGGATTTGCATTCCTTCATGATTTTGCAATTACAACAAATTGGGCGATATTTTTACAAAACGCTATCGACTTTAATCCTTTGCCATTTGTAATGGGCCAAAAAGGAGCCGCTCAATGTTTGAAATCAAATCCTAATAAAAAAGCTAAATTTTTTATAATCCCAAGAGAAAGTGGTTTATTTAAGGGTCAACCACCAATAATTATTGATGCACCAGATGGATTTGTTTTTCATCATGTTAATGCATACGAAAAAGATTCAAACATAATTTTGGATAGTATTTTTTACGATGATTTTCCTTCTGTTGGGCCCGATGAAAATTTTAGGGATATTGACTTTGATAAGTATCCAGAGGGTAATTTAAAAAGATCTATTATCGACTTAAAGGGGGGAACTTCTAAGCTTGAAACTTTAAGCTCACAATGTTGCGAATTCGCTACAGTTAACCCTAAACTTTTAGGATTAAAAGCATCTTACTCATGGATGGCTTGTACAGATAAGAAAATAGGTAATGCTCCTTTACAAGCTATAAAAAAAATAAATTTGATTACCAAAGAGGAAATTTCTTGGTCAGCTGCACCTAGTGGATTCGTTAGTGAACCAATAATGGTCCCATCACAATCATCAAACAAAGAAGATGAGGGTTACTTATTTATTCTTTTATGGAATGGTAGTAGAAGAGGAAGTGATCTTGTGATACTAGATGCTAAAGACTTAAAAGAATTAGCTATTTATGAACTTCCAATATCAATTCCGCATGGCTTACATGGATCTTGGGTTAATAATTAATCAGGCAATTATATTTAACAATTGAGGAATGATTTTTTTAACTGCTTTACCACGATGACTACATAAATCTTTTAATTCATTATTCATCTCAGCGAATGTTAATTTACTTGATAACTCCTCAAAAATAGGATCATAACCAAAACCACTATTTCCTCTGGGGCTTAGAATAATGTTTCCAAAACATTTAGCCTCTGATTCTAATATCACATCCCCATTTGGAGAGCAAACACAAACATTTGCAATAAAGAAAGCACCTCTATTTTCTTCTCCATCAAGTTCATGTAAAACTCTTTCTATTCTTTTTTGATCATTTTCTGCATATCTTGATGAGTAAATTCCTGGCCTACCGTCCAAAGCATCAATACATATTCCTGAATCATCTGCAATGGCATAGTTTCTTGTTTTTTTAGAAACTTCACTTGCTTTTTTGATTGCATTCTCCCTAAATGTAATCCCATTCTCCTCAACTTCTATTGATTCTGGTTGAAGCAATAATTGGCAATTAACGTTTAATAGTAATTTTTTATATTCTTCAATTTTACCTTGGTTTTTACTTGCTAAATATAATTTTTTCATTTTATATTTTTTACTTTATTTATATATTTTTGACTCCATTCCAAAACCTCATTTAAATCATTTTCAGATTTTGCCTCACAATACAATCTTAAAAGCGGCTCTGTTCCTGAGAACCTGAATAATAGCCAAAAATTATTATCCATTCTCAATTTTATGCCGTCGATATTATAGATATTCATAACAGTATAACCACATATTTTTGAAGGAATATTATTTTTAATATATTTTTCAAGAATTTCTTTTTCTGATTGATTTGGAAATTTAACATCAATTCTTCTATAAAAACTTGGACCAAAATTTTCTTGAATTTGATCTAAAGTTTCATATAAATATTTTGATTTTTCTGCGATTCCATTTAATAAAATCATAGCTGCATATAAAGCATCTCTCTCCGGCATAAATTCTCCAAAACCTACCCCTCCTGATTCCTCTCCTCCAATAAATATTTTTTCTTTAATCATTTTTTTTGCGATATATTTAAAACCAACCGGCAGTTCGAAAACCTCTCTATCTTGACTTTTTGCGATATTACTAATTATGTCTGAACCACTAACAGTTTTAAGTACTGGATATAAATTCTTATTCTTTTCTCCCAAATAACTAATAAAGAAAGGTAATAAAACTTGAGTACTACAAAATCTTCCTTTTTCATCAATTACAGCAATCCTATCACCATCCCCATCAAAAATTATGCCTAGCGTTTTAATACCATTTTTAGAAGTTCTTGTTAATGTTTCAGTTAAATCATCTAAATATTTTAGCAGTGGCTCTGGAGGATTCCCTCCAAATAAAGGATCATAATCTGCTCTAATTTCAGTAACAATTTTTGAATCATAACCTTCAAAAATCTGACTAAGGCAATTTGCTGCTGAACCATGCATAGAATCAACAAAAATATGCAAATTCATTTTCTTTAAATTACTCGCAATAAAATCAATATTAAAATTAGATTTGATCTGATCTAAATGAAACTCCTTAATGTCAACTTTTTCATATTCATCTTCCAATCTTTCAATTGGGTTTCCCAGAAGCAACCTTTTCTCAACTTCCTTTGTAAAAGATTCATCTACAGAACATCCTTTAAAACTTTTAATCTTTAAACCCAACCAATTATAAGGATTATGACTTGCAGTGATAACTAAACAACCTAAAAACATAAATTTTTTGGCGTATAAGCTACAGGAGGGCGTTGGAGCATAACTAGTAGAAAGGATGGGTTCCAAACCACATCCCTTCACAAAAGATGCTATCTCCTTTGCAAACTCATTTGCCATAAATCTACGATCGTACCCTATAAGAATTTTTTTAGAATTAGTTTCTTCGAAGTATTGATAATATAATTCCTGACATGAAGCTACTACGACTCTAGAGAGATTTGATAGATTGAAATCTAAACCAATTATTCCTCTCCAGCCATCAGTTCCGAATTTTATTTCATCTAGTTCATTTACAGACAAAGTTAAATAGTTCCTTGATTTCCAATAATTATCTATATTAATTTATAGGAGTAAAAATTTAAACTGCCTTTGCAAAAAAATTTGAATAATCTTTATTTAAAAAGTTTTATAAGATGCAAAAGAAAAGCTTGGCTTGATTATCAGGGTAATAAGTCTCATAAAATTTGGTCACCACATCAATCTATAGAAATAATTAACCGATACAAAACCTTTTATAAACTAAGTGATGGAAATTTGTATTCTGGAACAAAAGCCTGCAAGAGGGGTTCAAATGGGGTAATTGGATTAAAAGCAAGATCTAAATTAATCAATAATATAAATGCAGAAATCCAACCTCAATTACTTAAAAAAGTAGATGGTCATAGCAAATGGGGAGAATATAAATATATACCTGTTGTATATAAGTTAGGCCATAGAACAACAAAAGAGCATCTATTCGATTTGGCTTTTTGTTCGATTTTATTAGAGCCCTTTCAAGAATCAAAAATTGAAAAAGGATTAGTAATTTCAAATTTTTCAAACCAAATTAATATTGAAAAAATTGATTTAAATCAACAGTTAAGAAAAAAAGTATTAAATACCTTTTTAAATTTAAATGAATATCTAAAAAGATCTATTCCAGATATTACTGAAGACAGGAAAAAATGTACGATATGTTCATGGCAAAATTTTTGCAATACAGAAGCAAAAGATAATGGATTTCTAACTGATATAGATGGTATCGGTTCTAAAACAGCCTTATTTCTCCAAAAAAATGGAATATCTAATATTAAAGAACTAGCTGCTGCTAGGAAAATCGATTTAGGAGAAAAACTTTTACAATTCAAGGAGCAAAGATTTGAAAAAGCTTCAAAGTTTATAAAGCAATCAAACGCATATTTATCAGGAATACCAATTCGAATTTTTGAAAATAAGAACTTATCTTATCTTTTAAAAAATAAAGATTCAGGATTCTTTGTTTTTGATATTGAGTCAAATCCAGATGAGAAACATGATTTTTTATATGGATTTTTAAAAGTAAATAATTTGTTTGAAAATATTGAAGATGATTTTTATGATCCAATATTAAACCTTAATAATAATACTAAAAAATCTAATCAAGAAATTATAAAAAAACTTTTTTCTCAAAAAGACTGGCCAGTTTTGCATTATGGAGAGACTGAGAGAATAGCAATTTTAAATTTAGCTAGGCAATCAGATCTAGATGTAAAAGAAATTGAGATCCTAAATTCCAGGTTTATAGACTTACACTTAATTGTAAGAGGATCATGGATATTACCTATTAGAAATTATAGTTTAAAAACAGTTGCTAATTGGATAAACTTTAAATGGGAACAACAAAATGTAAGTGGATCAAAAGCTTTATATTGGTGGATTCAATATCAAAGTACTTTAAATGATCTTTTCTTAAAAAAAATAATTAAATATAATCGAGATGACTGTTTAGCTACACTTCAAATTGCGAAGTGGTTAATCAAAAAAAATGAAAGGGTTAATTAAAGAAAAGTTGAACTTACAGATTTATCTATTGAAATCTGGCCAAAATTATCAGAGAAAAAAGAATTTTCATTATCTAAATATTTCCTCTTTATTATTGCCAAGCCTTTTATTATTCGAAAATCTAATTTATAAAAACTGGTAATGTAACCAACCGATTTTTCTTTTTTCTGATTATTGTAAATATTCTTATTCACAGATTCTAAATTCAAATCTTTATCCTTAGACGTCCACACTCTGATCTCCTGCTTTAAAGAAGAAACATTCCTGATTTTTGACATTGTTTCTTGACCCAAATAACAACCTTTATCGAAATCGATAAAATCTGTCAATCCTAATTCAAGTGGATTATTTTTTCCATTAATTTCACTATTTAGAGATGGTATAGCCTGATTAATCTTCCACAATTGCAAGTCATTAGAATTCATTAAATTTGGATTATTTTTATAAAAATCATATTTTTTATCTTCATTTTTAAAAAAAATAGGTTGAGTGATTTTCCATGAATTGATATCATCAACTTGCTGAAGTCTATTTATTGAAAAAGTATCACTTAATGAAACATCGTCAGACGGAAAAATAATATCATTAAAGTATTTTCTAATCTCACAAGTATCTCCTACTAAGACAATTACTTTTATTTCATTATCTAAGCAATTAATTTCAAGTAATGCTTTTAAAATTCCATTTGGGGATAACCAGCAAGATTTTAAAACCTTGTTATTTAAATCAACAATATTTCCTGTCGTTATTCCATTTAAGAATCTTTTACTATCTTTTCCAGTAATAGAAAAGCAATGAAATTTTTCAAGCCAAAACTGTTCTTTATTTTCTTTACTTTTTGACATTATTTATTGAAAGTCTTCTATTGAAAATAAGCTTTTTAATTGTATTTTTTGTTCTTTTAAGGCCTCATATCCTCCTTCTCTTCTGTCAACAATAGACAAAACTTCTTTAACTAAAAGATTATTTTCTCGTAACTTATTAATTGCTTTAATAGCTGATCCAGCAGTAGTGATAACATCTTCTAAGACAGTTACTACAGTTCCTTCTTTTAAGGTAGGCCCCTCTAATCCAGCCTTTGTTCCATATTCTTTTATTTCTTTCCTGATGATTAAAGCATCTAGTAATAATCCTTTAGAAGCAGCTGTTACGATTAAACCACTAACCAAAGGATCGGCTCCTAAAGTCAACCCAGCCACAGCTTTTGAACTTGGATCCATTAACTCTAAAAACAAATTACTAATTAATTGCAACCCTGTACCATTTAAGGATACAGGTTTACAATTTAGATAATGAGCACTTTGTTTACCTGATGCCAAAGTAAAGTTTCCTTTCTTATAAGATTTTTCAATTAAAAGTTGTAACAAATTCTTCTTATTTAAATTATTCTTCTGCGAGAAATTGTTCATTAATAAAAGGTAAGCTTATATTTCAAGATTAAGAGAAAAAAAAGAAATCTCACAAAAACTTACTAAGTTGGTGCTTTTTGAAATATTATTTTTATATTGTATATAAATTAAATGTAATTACTCATTACTGCAAAAAACTGGGGGTGTAGCAATCTGGTGAATGCACCAAACTCATAATTTGGCTTAGGCGAGTTCGATCCTCGCCACCCCCATCACTAATTTGTTATTGAATGAAAATAACTTTACTATTATTACTTTTGATATTTCCAGCTTTTTTTGCTGCAAGTGAACTCTCATTTTTATTAATAAGGCCGAGCAAAGTTTTAAGACTAATAGAAGAGAAAAGAAAAGGAGCATTTTCCATTTTAAAAATTCAAAAAAGATTCAGATCTTCCTTAATAGCATCTCAATTTGGCGTGACAATTTCTCTTATAGCTGTTGGTTGGTTAAGTAAAGGTTTGGCTAATGATTTTTGGAACGTAAATAAATTTTCAAATCGAATATATGATCTCTTATTATTTTTAATTATTGTACTTGTGGTAACCCTTATATCCGGTCTTATTCCTAAAGCATTAGTAATTAACAATCCAGAATCAGCCGCTTTGAGATTAACTACAATTTTTGATGCAGTTCGCAAAGGAATGCAACCTATTGTTTCTGTAATTGAATTTTTTGCGAGTGCTTGTTTAAGGTTATTTAATCTAAACAACAAATGGGATTCATTAAATTCAGTATTATCGGCAGGTGAATTAGAAACATTAATAGAAACAGATAATGTCACGGGATTAAAGCCTGATGAGAAAAATATCTTAGAAGGTGTTTTTGCTTTAAAAGATACTCAAGTCAAAGAAGTAATGATTCCAAGATCTGAGATGGTAACTTTGCCAAAAAATATTACTTTTGCTGAACTTATGAAACAGGTTGACAAAACAAGGCATGCTCGTTTTTTTGTAATTGGAGAATCACTAGATGATGTTTTAGGAGTTTTAGATTTACGTTATCTAGCAAAACCAATATCTAAAAGCGAAATGGGCTCAAATACATTACTAGAACCTTTCCTTTTACCAGTAACAAAAGTAATAGAGACATGCTCATTAGCAGAGATATTACCTATCGTTAGAGATTACAATCCATTTTTACTGGTTGTTGATGAACATGGTGGGACTGAGGGACTTATCACTGCAGCTGATCTTACTGGAGAAATTGTTGGGGAAGAAATGCTGAATAGCAGAGTATATTCTGAGATGAAAATGTTGGATAATTTCTCTAAGAAGTGGTCAATTACTGGCAAAGCAGAAATAATAGAAATCAACAAAAAGTTAGGATGTTTTCTTCCAGAAGGAGCTGATTATCATACACTAGCAGGATTTCTTCTTGAAAAATTTCAAATGGTTCCAAAAATTGGAGATAGTTTAGATTTTAAAAATATTAAATTTGAAATAATTTCAATGTCAGGTCCTAAAATTGATCGTGTAAAAATATTTCTGCCAAAAAGTTAAAATTGACATCTAATGAAGCATAATAAATAAATATACATGGACTATAAAATATGAAACCAACCTCATCCTCAGTAAAGGTTGGAGTCATTGGTATAGGAAATATGGGATGGCATCATGCTCGAGTGCTTAGTTTACTAAAAGATGCAGATTTAGTGGGAGTTGCCGATCCAAACGAAAATAGAGGTAAATTAGCTGTAGAGCAATTTCAATGTGAGTGGTTTAAAGATTATCATGATCTCATTTCTAAAGTTGATGCAATTTGTATTGCCGTTCCTACACTTCTCCATCACAAAGTAGGCCTAGATTGTCTTAAAGCAGGTGTTAATGTTCTAATTGAAAAACCTATTGCAGCTAATGAGTTAGAGGCAAAATCTTTAATAAATGCCTCTAAGGTTAGTAAATGTCTTCTACAAGTAGGTCATATTGAAAGATTTAATCCTGCTTTTAGGGAGCTAAATAAAATAGTTCAAAATGAAGAAATTGTTGTTTTAGAAGCAAGAAGGCACAGTCCTCATGCTGATAGAGCAAATGATGTATCAGTAGTCATGGATTTAATGATTCATGATATTGATCTAGTTCTTGAATTAGTTAATTCAAAGATACAGAAATTAGCCGCCGTTGGAGGAAGAAATAGTGATGGCTTAATAGATTATGTAAATGCTACTTTAGTTTTCAACAATAACATTATTGCAAGCTTGACTGCCAGCAAAATGAGTCATAAAAAAATTAGGAATTTAAGCGCACATTGCCAGAATGGTCTAGTTGAAACGGACTTCTTAAATCATTCTCTACAAATCCATAGAAAAGCCCATGAATCCTATACAGCAGAGCATGGAGAATTAGTTTATAGAAATGATGGTTATGTTGAGGAAGTAAGTACAACTTCTATTGAACCTTTATATGCAGAATTAGAACATTTTCTTAAGTGCGTACAAGGTAAAGAATTACCAGAAGTTGATGGAGAACAAGCATCAAGGGCGTTAAAAATTGCAGACTTTATTGAGTGTGCAGTAGAAAACTCTGGTGATGCAATATCCCTTGAAATACCCTTCTAATTTATAAAAGATTTTATTTAAACCCAACTGCAGCTTGCCAAACAAAAACTAATAAAAAGAAAAATAAAGGTATTAAAGGAAGAACGTCAACCGTTGGAGCGAAAGCCTTATATGCTTCAGGCAATTCAGCGAATGTATTTAAAAGAGTGAGCACCTTCTTAATAAATTAATTAATTATGTTAAGACGTTACCACGTATGGTGAGCAATAGAGGATCTTTTCCAAGGAGCGAAATCTATTGTAAAACAATTATCTTTAATTGCAGCAGAAATGGCATTTGTAAATCGAATCAGGTGAGAAATATTATGTAAGCTTATAAGCGTTAGGCCTAATATTTCATCATTTCTAACTAGATGATGCAAGTATGCACGAGAATAAGATTTACAAGTTTCACATTTACAAGTTTTATCTATTGGAGAAAAATCATTTTTAAATCGAGCATTTCGCAAATTCAATCTTTCATCATTAAAAAGTGCAGTCCCATGTCTTCCCAGTCTTGTAGGCAAAACACAGTCAAATATATCGAATCCTTTTGCAACTGCTAAAGAAATTTCTCTTAGAGAGCCAATTCCCATTAAATATCTTGGTTTATTTATTGGTAAGAATTTCGGGACGTAATTAATTACACTATGTATTTGTTCGACTGCCTCTCCAACACTGACACCTCCTACCGCTATTCCAGGTAGATCAAAAGAACTTATAAATTTTGCGCTATGTTCTCTTAATCTTGGATACTTACCACCTTGGACTATTCCAAATAATGCTTGATTTGATTTCTGATGAGTCTCAACACATTTTTGCAACCATGAATGAGTTCTTTGTAAAGAGTCCTCAATATCATTTTCGTTAGCTGTGTGCGGAGGACAATGATCAAAAGCCATCGCAACATCAGAACCAAGATCCATTTGAATCTGCATTACTTTTTCAGGTGATAAAAATACATGACTACCATCTCTTGGATTTTTAAATTCCACACCTTTATCAGAAATATTATTTAATTTGGCCAAACTAAAAACTTGATATCCACCTGAATCAGTAAGAATAGGCTTATCCCAATTCATAAACTTATGTATTCCACCAGATTCTTTAATTAGTTTTTCTCCAGGTTGCAAATGAAGATGGAAGGTATTTGAAAGAATCATTTCTGATCCTGTAGAGATTAACTGTTTAGATGAAATTCCTTTAACCGTTGCCAAAGTACCCACAGGCATAAATCTTGGAGTGTTTACCTGACCATTTGGGGTTTGAAATATACCAGTTCTTGCCTCTGTATTACTACAATTCGATTTAATTTCAAATTCAAACACGATAATTTATAAAATTTTTTGATCCTTTTTTATTAATCTACCCTATTATTTAATATTGAATCTATTTTTATCTCATCAAAAAATATTTAATAAAAAATTTGGCCGGATCTTGGATTTTCTATACGACATTTCCAAAGATACCTTTAATTAATCCCGAATTTAAAAATATTGCACAATTTGCTCCGCCTTTGGGATTTTTTATTGGAACAATACAGAGTTATATTTTTATTTTTTTAAGCGTAAACTCTTGGTCTATTTATGCATCTGCTTTAATCTGTTTGGCTTCAGGATATTTAATTACAGGGGGTCTACACCTCGATGGTTTAATGGATACTTTTGATGGTATTTTTGCGGGTAAAAAGAAACGTTTAAAAGCTATGAAAGACAGTAAAGTTGGATCCTTTGGCGTTCAATCTTTATTTTTTATAACTTTAATTCAGATTGCTTGCATACTCAAAATTCAAAACCAAATAATTATTGTTTTGCCAATATGCTTATTTTGGGGAAGATTTTCAAATTTATTTTTTATAGAAAAGTTTAAATATATGAGTTATAAGAAAAAATCTATTAGTCACAAAAAGTTTTGGAATGGATTTAAAAAAGAATCTTTGATTTCCATTGTTTTTCTTTTAATTTTCATCGCATACCAATTTGTTGCAATTACATCCAAAGCAATATTAATTAAATTTTTATTTCTAATTTTAATTGGTATTTTTTTTAGTTATTCTATTCCAAACATACTTGGGAATAAAATTGGAGGCTTTAATGGAGATGCCTGCGGTGCGAGTGTTGTACTAGTCGAAACTGCAATGTTATTTATGAATGCAATTCTTTTATAGGAAGTTCTAAATAGAAAATATTCTTCTTCTTAAGACTTTTTAATTCCTTTACATCATTAATTGAGGAGTTTTCAAGCAATCTCAACTCTCCTCCAATTTGTTTTGCTAATTTCCTCGCTAAAAAAAGTCCAACACCAGTACCATCCTTCTTCTTAGCCGCAGATCCTCGAAAGCCTTTTTGAAAAATTTTCTCATTTTCAATTTTGGTTATTTTTTTACCATCATCAAATATGCACAGACCTTTACTCATAATGGCGAGTCCAATTTCAGCATCTTTTTGGGCGTATTTAAACGCATTTTCTAATAAATTTGCCACAATTTCAGCAATTACAGCATATTTAGCCTTTAATGGCGATAAAGTCCAATCTGGCCAAAAAGAAGGTTCCGTCCAATCTCTATTCTCTAAGTTCGCATTAGCTTGACCCCTTTCTAAAATTGGCCTCAATAAACTCTGAACAGTTATTAGCTTTTTGTTATCTAAATTTGGTGGTAATAATAATCTTTCCTCTCCAATCTCTAGAGGAAGTTGAATAGGTGAATTTAATTGCGTAAAAGAGTCCATATAATTATTAATTTGTTTTTGCTCTATTATCATGCGTTCGACTATTTCAATAGAGTCATCATCTGAACCAAGTCTTTTTATTAGTAATTTTGCATATGTCCTAAGAGCAGCCAATGGATTCCTCAATTGATGGATTATGACATTGACCTGATTTTTTAGAAAATTAATTTCTTCATTTTTATTTTGACGTTCTAATTCGATAGAAACGCATTTAGCTAAAGATAGTGAAAGTGCTTTTAATCTAGAGTCAAGAGATACTGGCCAATTCCCTTCTTTTAAATCAGTTTCTACCCTAAGGACACCAAGTAGGATATCGTTTTCTTGAAGCGGGTACCATCTTCTATTAGGAGAAGAAACTTTTAGTGAAGGATCATCTTCTACTGATATCAGAAGCCTATCAATTTGTGGCCATTGACCAATCATTTCAAAAGATGCTTTAGTGCCTTGCTCCGTTGAAGCAAGATACATAACCAAATGAGTCACTCCCATTGAGCAACCAAAGCTCTCTAGCTGTTTTATGATTAGTTCTTCAAATTTTTTTGAGAGCTTCATAATTTAGTGAAATTTAAAAAAAAATCTGAAAAAGGACTTGTAAAATATGAAAAAAGTATTAAGATATATAAAGAGGTCTGACTTTAGCCAGCCTTAAATATGAACATTTAATCATATTTTAAGCTACATCAGGGGTTGATGGGTCCTCTATGTAATTTACGTGAATTCAAAATCACAGATATAAGATTAGTAAAAATTAATAAGACTAATCTCATTAATAATTCTAGGAGTAACAATCAATGTCAAAAAAGAGAAAAAGAATCAGCAGAAGAAGATTGGCTGGTCAAAGAGTAATGGCACATGTACCTATTTATCATATCGAAACTGGCAACCATAAACCAGTTACAGCTGCAAGAAGATTTATAGCTGAAAATGCTTTATCTGCCCCTTCAGTTTTCAATGTTCGAAGAAATGAACATACCACTGATAGGTTTTTTTGGGGTGAAAAAGGTTTATTTAGCGCCCAATATGCTGAAGAAAATCATTTTCTATTTCCATCACTAAAAGTCGTAGTTGAGGGAATTGGTGAAGAAAAAATATTTGAAGGTCTAGAACTTACTGCAGATGATTGGGAAGAGATTGAAGAATACGAATATGCTTTCGTTTAAAAAATATTATTTATATTTGAACTTATAAAATTAATTAAATTTGGATCAATTTGATGGGATCCATCAAATTCTATTAATTCGCAAAATTTAGAAGACTTAATTTTTACCGTTTCATGAATAATTCTTGAAGCATCTATAGGCACCACGTCATCAAATAAACCATGACTAACAATTAATGGTGGGCATTTTTCTCCTGGAGCCCAGTTTGGGTGGGGATAACCACTACAAGCAACAATTAGTCCTAATTTTAATTTAAATCCTGCATCAATTGCCATAGCTGCCCCCTGAGAAAAACCCAACAAAATTGTTTTTCCTATTGAAATCTGATCAGTATCAAAATTTTTTAATGTACCTAAAAGTTTATTTACTTCAACCTCAGCCCCCTCCCAATCATGAGGGTATAATTGATACCACTGTCTTCCCTGACCACTTGGATGTAATCCAGAAGCCCTCAAAGAAATTACCTCAAAATCAAGATTTATTTTTTCTATAATCTCCTTTCCAAGTGTTAAAAGGTCATCTGCATCTGCTCCCCAGCCATGTAGCAAAATTATTCTATGAGTTGCGGTTTGAGAACTAATCCCGACAAATTCATGATCAATATCATATTTCATGTTTATATTCTTAAGTAAGTAAACTTTTCAATAATGTCACCATTAGCCCTAGTAAGTGTCTCTGATAAAAAAAATATAATCCCATTTTGTAAAGAATTGGTAGAAAAATTTAATTATAAAATTCTATCAAGTGGAGGCACTGCTAAACATCTAATGGAGGCAAAAATTCCAGTTATTAAAGTCGCAGATTTTACTAATTCTCCAGAAATACTTGGAGGAAGAGTTAAAACTTTACATCCGAAAATTCACGGAGGAATATTAGCTAAAAGAACAGATGAGGAACATAAAAAAGATATAGAAGCTTACGATCTTGAACTGATTGAATTAGTAGTTGTCAATTTATATCCTTTTAAGAAAACTGTTGAGAAGGAATCTAAATGGGAAGATGCTATTGAAAATATTGACATCGGAGGACCATCAATGATTCGTTCCGCGGCTAAAAATCATAAAGACGTTTCCGTTTTAGTCGATCCTAGTCAATATCAAGAATTTCTTGAAGAGAGTAAAAAAGGGGAGTTAAAAGAAACATATAAAGCAAAATTAGCATTTGAAGCTTTTCAACATACAGCTGACTATGACACTGCGATATCTAATTGGATAAGAAAAGAAAGAGGTTTACAATCTTCAAAATATATTGAATCTTATCCACTAATCAAAAACTTAAGATATGGGGAGAATCCTCATCAAAAAGCTTTTTGGTATGGTTTAAATAATATTGGATGGAACTCAGCAGAACAGTTACAAGGGAAAGAGTTAAGTTATAACAATCTATTGGATCTTGAGTCGGCACTTTCAACAGTTTTAGAATTTGGGTATGAAGAAAAAGATGAACCTACAACAGACACGTTTGCATCTGTCATTTTAAAACACAATAATCCTTGTGGTGCCTCTATAGGTAATTCAGCCTCACAAGCATTTTTGAATGCTTTGAAATGTGACTCAGTTAGTGCATTTGGAGGAATAGTTGCTTTTAATTCAAATGTAGATAGTGAAACCGCAATTAAACTCAAAGATATTTTCTTAGAATGTGTAGTAGCTCCATCTTTTGATGCAGAGGCTTTAGAAATTTTAAAAATCAAAAAGAATTTAAGAATTTTAAAGTTTTCAAAAGATCAAATCCCAAAAAAGAAGCAAACTTCTACTAAATCAATAATGGGAGGATTACTCGTTCAAGAGACTGATAATAGTGAAGAAAAAACTGAAAGTTGGATTTCAGTTACTAAAAAAACACCCAGTGCTCAAGATTATTTAGATTTGAGTTTTGCCTGGAAAATTTGCAAACACGTTAAATCAAATGCCATTGTAATTGCAAAAGATCAACAAACTCTTGGCATCGGAGCTGGACAAATGAATAGGGTTGGGGCTTCAAAAATAGCTTTACAAGCTGCTAAAGAAAATGGTTATGGAGGAGTATTAGCAAGCGATGGCTTCTTCCCGTTTGCAGATACCGTAGAACTTGCTCATAAATATGGAATAAGCTCAATTATTCAACCAGGGGGTAGTATAAGGGATGAAGAAAGTATTGAAATGTGCAATCTAAAAGAGATTTCTATGGTATTTACAAAAAAGAGACATTTTCTACACTAAATCAATTTGTTTTTGGATAATAAGTGATTTTGTTCGTCTTACGAAGAAGTGCTAATCTTCCTGGTCCTGCACATAAAAAATAAAGAGAGATAGCTCCGTATATGAAAGAAAGCTCAAACGCATAATTATGACCTTCAACTACTGCTAATGGGAACCCCTCTAAACCTGTATCTAAAAGGTGAAAATAAACAGCAAATGCCATTGTTGAGAAAAGTCCAAGAGAGCTGAGTCTTGCAAAAATTCCTAATGCTAATCCCAATGGGCATACTAATTGAGTAATAGCGGCTCCATACGTCCAGAGGACAGGATCTCCTGGTAAGAATGGGAAATATTTACCTACTACAAATTCTCCAAAGCCTTGAGGATCTTGAAGCTTTTCCAAGCCATGATGAATCATCAAAACACTAAAACCAATCCTTAAAATAAATATAGATAATTCACCTAATATATTGACCTCTGAATTCGTAGAGGGATTAGCCACAACAACTTCGACCTTTTGAGGAGCCTTTGAAGCATTCATTTTAGCTGTTTGATCAGGATTAGATTGTGTTGTGTCTTCCATACTTCCTAATAACTTTTGGTTATTCTAGATAATAACGAGGATCTTTTGGTGATATGTATTTAATAAAGTTAAAAATTATGCAGAAAAATTAATATTTACTTAGTAATAGCAATTAACTTTTTAATAACATCAGCAACTATCTTATCTGGAGTAGAAGCTCCAGAAGTAATACCTACTTTAATTTCTCCCTCAGGAATAAAATTCTTTTTCAAAACCATTTCAGATTTAAGTGGTTTATGGTGAATAGAATTTTCATTAACTGAAATCCTTTCAGGTGTATCAATATGAAAAGAAGGAATATTTTTATTTATAGCTATCTCTTGCAAGTGAGTTGTATTTGAAGAATTGTAACCACCAATTACCACAAGGATATCTAAGTCTTCATCAACTAATGAAAACATCGCATCTTGTCTTTCTTCTGTAGCATCACAAATAGTATTGAAAGCTAAAAAGTGACTATTTAATTTTTCTGGACCAAATTTATGAAGCATTGTTTTTTCAAAAACTTTTCCTATCTCCTCTGTTTCGCTTTTTAACATCGTTGTTTGATTAGCAACTCCAACTCTATCTAAATCTTTATCTGGATCAAATCCATTGGAAAAAGCCTGAGCAAATTTATTAAGAAAATGATTTTTATTGCCTCTACCAAGAATATATTCTGAGACATAATTTGCTTCCTCAAGATTAAGTACTACAAGATATTTATCCGCAAATGAACTAGTAGCAAGAGTTTCTTCATGCTTAAATTTACCGTGAATAATAGATGTAAAAGTATGTTTTTTATGTTTTTCTACCGTATGCCATACCTTTGAAACCCAAGGGCACGTTGTATCAATAATATGACAACCTTTTTCATGAAGAAGTTTCATTTCTTGAACAGTAGCACCAAAAGCTGGCAAGATAACCACATCTCCATCTGAAACCAAAGAAAAATCCTTAATGCCATTTTTTGCTGAAATGAATTTAACATTCATTTTTCTTAAATGATCATTTACTGAGGGATTATGAATTATTTCGTTTGTTATCCAAATATTCTCATTAGGATAATGTCTTCTTGTTTCATAGGCCATTGCAACAGCTCTTTCAACTCCCCAACAAAAACCAAATGCCTGAGCTAATTTTATATTTAATCTCCCTTTTGTATATGTAAAACTATTATTTCTAATTGAGGTGATTAAATCACTTTGGTAAGCTTCTTCTAAAGCTTGGGCTCTTTTAGTAGGAGAGTCAAAACCTCTTCGGTTATATCTGTCCGAATGATGAAGAGATCTTCTAAAAGCTTGAGTGTCCATATTTTTGATATTACAACATTTTTAATAATTTATTGCAAAAAAAAGAAACCTGACATAAGTCAGATTTCTTGAATTTACTTAAATTTAGTTTATTTAGCAGATGCAAAGTCAGGATATGATTCCATACCATGCTCTGAAATATCTAAACCTTGGGTCTCTTCTTCTTCAGATACACGGATTCCTCCGAATAATCCTCCGATGATAGACCAAGCGATCCAACAAGTAACTAGTGTCCAGATAGCATAAGCTGCTGCACCAAGAGCTTGAACAAAAAGTAGATTAATACCACCACCATTGAACAATCCCATACCTGCTCCATCTCCTTGAACTGCAGTTCCCCAAAGACCAATAACGAGGGTACCCCATACACCACAAACTCCGTGAACAGAGAATGCACCAACAGGATCGTCAATTTCAGCTGCATCAAGTGCTGCAACAGAGAATACAACGATAATACCGCCAACTAGTCCAGCGAACCAAGCTCCCGCAAGAGTCATATCACCACAACCTGCAGTAATACTTACCAAACCAGCAAGAATACCGTTAATGATCATAGTAAGATCTGGCTTTCCGGAAGTTAAAGTAGAAACAATAGTTGCTCCAATAGCACCAGCTGCAGCTGCAAGAGTAGTTGTTACAGCAACATATGGAACCCATTGATCCATAACAAGTTGAGAACCAGGATTAAATCCGTACCAACCTATCCATAGAACTAAAGCACCTAAAGTAGCAATAGCCATATTGTGACCAGGCATAGCCTGTGGCTTTCCATCGGAGTATTTACCGATTCTTGGCCCAAGAAGCATAGCTCCCACTAAACCTGCCCATGCTCCAACTGAGTGAACAATTGAAGAACCTGCAAAGTCAACGAAACCAAGTGAATCAAGCCAACCACCATTCCATTTCCAGCTACCAGCAATTGGATAAATAAATGCTGTTAATACAATCGCAAAAACAACAAATTCACCAAATTTAACTCTTTCAGCAACAAGACCAGAAACGATAGTTGCTGCAGTACCTGCAAAAGCAGACTGGAATAAGAAATCAACTGTTGGAACTAATCCAGCATCAGTAACCATATCGGCTGTTACTGTGGGATCAAAAAATAAGCCTCCAAAATATAGCCATCCGTCAGCAACACTTCCTCCGTACATTAATGAGTAGCCAATAAACCAATAAGAGGTTACAGCTAAAGCAAATACGAAAAGGTTTTTAGCAAGAATGTTGACGGCGTTTTTAGACCGACACATACCCGCTTCAACCATAGCGAAACCGGCGTTCATGAAGATCACTAAAATAGTAGCGATCAAAAGCCATAAATTGTTAGCTAGAAAAGCTGCATTCAACTCAGGTAAATCAGCTGCGTGAGCTGAAAGATTAAAAATACCTAAACCAAACAAAGCTAGAGGGACAGTTGCAAGCCACAACATTGAGCGGTTTGAACTGAACCCACGAATACTCCTCAAAAGGAGCATAGGTCCATTAACAAGACTTGCATCTTGAAGCTTGGACCTAGAGCGCCTTTGAGGCGTTTGCAAAGCAGTGGTCATAAATAAAAAATTAGTCTGCAAAAAAACAGGAGGTCCTGTTTCCTTTCATATATAATTTTGCTCAGAAAACTTATGTATGTCTAGTAGTCGTTTATACCAATTTAATTGTTGCGTACCAAAAAATCTTTGTTAAATTAAGGAATTTTTCTAAATCAAATTAAAAATCCCCAAAAATTAATTTAATTTTAAGGGTTTAAATCCGTTCCAAACTACATGATCTGAATGAAACTCAAAACAGCATGGCATTAATAACATACCTGCACTAATTGATTCTCTAAAAAGCACTCCATACAATGGATCTGATTCATCTCCAGGGGCAAAATAATCTATATCTTTTCTTGTAATGCAAGGAACTAAAACACTTTTACTTTCAGGGATTAAGCTTTTTAATTCTATTAAATGTTTTTGCCCTCTTTTCGTCTCCGTATCAGGGAAAAGAGCTACATTATTTTTTGTCCAAGTAGTATTTTTAACCTCAACATAAATGTTACGATTATCAGGATTTGAAGATTTTGGAGTTAAAAGAAAATCAATTCTACTTTTTTTATCTTTGCCATAAGGTACTTCAGACTTAATTTTAGCTATCTCCCCGAGTTTATCTTTGAATAAGTTTTGTTCAATAACTTTTCTAATCAGTTTATTTGCAAATAATGTATTTATCCCAACCCAAACCTCTTTGTTATCACTTCCTATTACTTTTACTTGTTCCCAAGTCCAAGGAAGCTTTCTTGTAGTTGATGAAGAAAAGCTAATTCTTACTTTAGCTCCTTCGTTTAAAAGACCCTTCATCGGGCCTGTATTAGCACAATGGGCAGTAACTATTTCTCCATTATCAATCTGAATATCAGCGAGAAATCTTTTATATCTTTTAATTAAAATGCCTTCAATTAATGGTTCAAATTCAATTATTCGATCATTCATAAAGTGTGAAGTAGATTAAAAACAAAATATAATGGAATCTAAATCTTCTTGAAAAGATTTAACTCAATGTCAAATGCATTCATATTTTAAAAATAATGTGGCTTCAATTTCGTTTGCCACATCTCTAAGTAAAGTTGCGGGTTTTATCAGACAAATATTTATCGCTGCAGCCTTTGGAATTGGAATAACATACGATTCCTATAACTTCGCCTACATAATTCCAGGTTTTTTACTTATTATTATTGGTGGAATTAATGGCCCACTACATAATGCAGTTGTAGCAGTACTAACTCCACTTAAGGAGAGAGAGGGGGGGCTTGTATTAACAAAAGTAAGTATTAAACTAACTTTGTTATTTTTTATTCTAGGAGTAGTTGTATATTTTAATTCAGGTTTTCTAATAAACTTTATAGCCCCAAATTTAAGTAATGAAGCTAAATCTATCGCAACTTATCAATTAAGAATCCTAACTCCTTGTATTCCTCTTTCTGCTTTTATAGGGTTGAGTTTTGGAGCTTTAAATTCAAGAAATAAATTTTTCATATCAAGCATAAGTCCAGCTTTAACAAGTCTGACAACAATTTTATTTATTTCAGCCAGTTGGATCTTTAGTCATCAAAATACAAATTCTAATTATTTGTTTTATTCAGGATTACTAGCCAAAGCGACCTTAACAGGTACTTGTATACAATTTGCTGTTCAGTGGTGGGAAATCAATAAGATCGGCTTATTTAGATTTAATTCAGCTTGGCATTTATTTACAAATGAAGAGAAAAGAATCTTCAAATTAATAGCTCCTGGAACAATTTCATCAGGTTTAGGGCAAATTAATGTTTTTGTTGATATGTTTTTTGCTTCAAGCTTTCAAGGTGCCGCATCGGGATTAGCCTACGGCAATTTTCTTATACAAGCTCCACTTGGAGTCTTATCAAACGCTTTGATCTTGCCACTACTTCCAAAGTTTTCAAAATTCAATAGTAAGCAAGAGAATAGAAACTTAGAAAAAAGTTTAATCTCAGGAATAGAATATTGTTTTTTAACAACTATTTTTTTGACTGGTTTTTTTATCACATTTAATAATCAAATAGTACAATTTGTTTTTCAAAGAGGGGCTTTTAATTCCGAAGCCGCACTTTTAGTAAAAAATATTTTAATTGCCTATGCTGTTGGAATTCCCTTTTATCTCTACAGAGATTTATTAGTAAGAACTTATTATGCAATTGAGAACCCAAAGTTACCCTTTCAATTGTCTTTTGCAGGAATAATACTAAATGTTTTTTTCGATTGGTTTTTAGTAGGAGCTCCAACTATTAATTTTGGAAACTTATCTCCTTATAATTTCGGTGTTCTTGGGATAATTCTTTCTTCAGGAATAGTTAACTTAATTATTTGTATTTTTCTTACTACAAACTTTAATAATTATGGAATAAATATCCCTAAAATTATTTTATTAAAAAAATTTCTTCTTATTTCATTAGCCTGCTCTATTACAACTACAATTTGCTATTCAGTTATCAAAGATATAAATGGATTAAATTCGAACATTTGGGATTTATTTATATTAATTATGGGATTGTTGGCTTTTTTGATAATTTATTTTTCGATAACCAAGTTATTCGGTGTTAATAAATTAAATCCACTAATCAAAATATGATTAAGATTCATAAATTATCAAGTATTTCCTCTAAATCACAAATTTGTGATGCAGTTACCAACTTAGACAAAAGAATTGTTTGATTTCCATCTCCAATTTTCACCTCAATAGCTTCTAAGCTTAATTTTGCAGCCTGCTGGCTACCTTTATCTAAATTGCTAATACATTCCAAAGCAAGATTTCTAGCTAAACCAGCATCTCCAAGATACAGATTCCATTTTTCTATTTTTATAAAAATTTTTTCTGAAATAATATTTTCTAGATCACTGATTTGCATCTTAGAATTCATAATAAAAACTTAAGTTGATTGTTTCTTATAATCCTTAGGCTTTTTTATAAATACAAAAAGTAAATGCGATGAGAGAATAACTGCCCATGCAATTGCAAAATTATTAAAAAAAACTAAGTCATGTTTAATCTCTTTAAAAAGCCAAGTTCCACTTACGACTGCAGTAAATACCATGCAATGAATTACAAAATTTACTATTCGGGAAAAATGTTTGTAAATGGGGTCTTCTGAATCACCATTGCCATACCATTTAATCGGCATAATTATAAATTTAGATTGTTAATATTAGATAGTTTAACTGAAATCTAGTTGACTAAGAGACCCAGGACCAGAGATATTACATAAATATGCGCCTGTAGCTCAGTGGATTAGAGCACCTGACTACGGATCAGGGTGTCGGGAGTTCGAATCTCTCCAGGCGCGTTAAAAATTATGAAATATTTTTTTTACATTTTCTTTTAAAATATCGTCTATATTTAATTTAAAGTTCCCTTTATTTTAATGAATATTCTTCAAAATCTTAAAGAAAGTGATCCAATCATATCTAACTTAATTAATTCCGAAAAAAATAGACAAGAAACTCATCTTGAATTGATCGCTAGTGAGAATTTTGCATCAATGGCTGTAATGCAGGCTCAGGGTTCAGTTTTAACAAATAAATACGCTGAAGGTCTTCCACAAAAAAGATATTACGGTGGTTGTGAATTTGTAGATGAGATAGAGGAACTAGCAATCGAAAGAGCAAAACAACTTTTTGATGCAGACTGGGCGAATGTTCAACCCCATAGTGGAGCTCAAGCAAATGCAGCTGTTTTTCTAAGTTTACTTAAACCTGGCGACACAATATTAGGAATGGATCTATCGCATGGAGGGCATTTAACCCACGGATCCCCAGTCAATATGAGCGGAAAGTGGTTCAATGCCGTTCACTATGGAGTTGATAAAGAAACTAATAAATTAAACTTTAATGAAATTAGAGATATTGCATTATCTACAAAACCAAAACTAATTATTTGTGGATATTCTGCTTATCCAAGAAAAATTGATTTTGAGTCGTTCAGAAGAATCGCTGATGAAGTTGGAGCTTTTTTAATGGCTGATATTGCTCACATAGCAGGACTAGTAGCAACCAAACTTCACCCTAATCCAATTCCGTATTGTGATGTGGTAACTACGACAACACATAAGACCTTGAGAGGTCCAAGAGGAGGATTGATTTTATGTAAAGATAAGGAATTTGGAAAGAAATTTGATAAATCTGTGTTCCCTGGAACTCAGGGTGGTCCTTTAGAACATATTATCGCAGCTAAAGCTGTTGCCTTTGGTGAAGCTTTACAGCCCAACTTTATTAGTTACTCAAAAAAGGTTATCAATAATGCAAAAGTTCTGTCTTCAACATTAATTAAAAGGGGAATAGATATTGTTAGTGGAGGTACTGATAATCATATTGTTTTGCTTGACTTAAGAAGTATTAATATGACTGGTAAAGTTGCTGACTTACTTGTAAGTGAAGTTAACATAACAGCAAATAAAAATACTGTCCCATTTGATCCTGAATCACCTTTTGTTACAAGTGGGTTGAGATTGGGAACTGCAGCTTTAACTACTAGAGGTTTTAATGATGATGCTTTTGTTGAAGTTGGTGAAATTATTGCTGATAGATTACTCAATCCAGATGATTTATTAATAGAAAAAAAATGCAAGGAAAGGGTATTAACTTTATGTAATCGTTTTCCTCTTTATGAATTCAAACTTGAAGCATCAATTAAATGATCCTAACTGTAAAGGGGTTGAAATTCTCTCTATAGGAACTGAGTTACTTTTAGGAAATATAGTAAATACTAACGCTCAATGGATTTCTGAGGAGTTATCAACTTTAGGACTTAACCATTTTAGACAGTCAACTATTGGAGATAATTCTGAAAGGATTACTAAGCTAATTAAAGAAATATCTTCAAGAAGTAATTTATTAATTACTACAGGTGGTCTTGGCCCTACTCCAGATGACTTAACTACTGAGGCAATAGCTAAATCTTTTAATGCAACTCTTTCTGAAAGAGAATATTTATGGGATCAAATAAAAAAAAAGCTTTCAATTTCAGGTTCAACTTTCAACAGATCTAGTTTAAGAAAACAATGTTTTTTTCCAAAAGATGCTCAAATAATGAATAATCCTAGAGGCACTGCTCCTGGCATGATATGGAAACCAATTGAGGGATTTACCATCCTAACTTTTCCAGGAGTGCCAAGTGAAATGAAAGAAATGTGGAAAGAAACTGCAGTTAATTATATTAAAAATAATTTTTCAGATGGTTATATATTTTTCTCAAATACTCTTAAATTTTCAGGAATAGGAGAATCTTCTATATCAGAAAAGATAGATAACCTTTTAAAACTAAAAAATCCTACTGTCGCACCATATGCGAATTTAGGAGAGGTGAAACTTAGAATAACAGCAAGGGCTAAAAATGAATTAGAAGCAAGAAAAATAATTAATCCAGTAAGAGAAAGTTTAAAAAAAGAGTTTTCGAAATTTATTTTTGGTGAAAATAATGATAGTTTAACAAGCGTATTAATTAAGGAATTAATAAAAAGAAAAGAATCTCTTGTTTTTGCAGAATCCTGTTCGGGAGGTCTGCTCTCTTCTTCTATCACCGCAATCCCAGGCTCATCGCAAGTATTTAAAGGCAGTATTATTTCGTACAGTAATGAACTTAAACAATCATTATTAAATATCCCAGAAGATTTGATAAAAAAATTTGGTGCTGTTTCTGAAGAGGTTGCTAAAGCTATGGCAATTAATGCAAAAGAAAAACTTAATTCTGATTGGTCTATAGCAATTAGTGGGATTGCGGGTCCAAGTGGAGGAAATAAAGAGAAGCCTATTGGATTGGTTTATATCTCAATTGCAGGACCAAATAATCACATCACCAATATTAAAAAAATATTTAGCTCAAATAGAAATAGAATTGAAATTCAAAGACTAAGTGTAAATGTCTGTTTAAACAGCCTTAGATTAATCTTATTATCTAAAAGTAAGTAATTTTTTTGTAAATTGAGTAAAGATACCTTATTTGATAAAGTTTGGGATTTACATAAAGTTGCAAATCTTCCTGGTGGCTCGGATCAAATCTTTATCGGCCTTCACCTTATTCATGAAGTTACTAGCCCACAAGCATTTGGAGCTTTAAAAGATAAAAATTTAAAGGTAAAATTTCCTCAAAGAACTGTAGCTACGGTTGATCATATTGTACCAACAGACAATCAAAGCAGGCCTTTCAAAGATAATCTGGCAGAACAAATGATCGACACTCTAGAAAAGAACTGTATCGACCACAAAATTAAATTTTTTAATATTGGTAGTGGTAATCAAGGAATTGTTCATGTAGTAGCTCCTGAACTTGGCTTGACCCAACCAGGGATGACTATCGCTTGTGGAGATTCTCATACATCAACTCACGGAGCATTTGGGTCAATTGCTTTTGGTATTGGTACTAGCCAAGTAAGAGATGTACTTGCTAGCCAAACCATAGCTATGAATAAACTCAAAGTCAGACAAATTTGGTGTGAAAATAAATTAGCAAATGGAATTTATGCTAAAGATTTAGTACTACATATAATTAATCAACTCGGAGTTAAAGCCGGAGTTGGATATGCCTATGAATTTGCAGGTCCTGCCATAAGTGCTTTATCAATGGAAGAAAGGATGACTATATGCAATATGTCCATTGAAGGCGGGGCAAGATGCGGTTATATAAATCCTGATGAAAAAACGTTTAGTTATATGAAGGATAAATTATGCTCGCCTCAAAATAAAAATTGGGAAAAGGCCGTTAAATGGTGGAAATCATTAAAAAGTACTGATAATTGTATTTATGATGATGTATTTAAGTTAGATGCATCCCAAGTAGAACCCACTATTACATGGGGAATTACACCTGGGCAAAGTATAGGCATAAATCAAAAAATTCCTTCATTAAACAACATACATCCAAACGACCAATTTATTGCTCGAGAGGCATATGAATATATGGGTTTCAAACCTGGACAATCAATTAAAAATACTCCTATTAATGTTTGTTTTATTGGGAGTTGCACAAATGGAAGAATAAGTGATCTAAGAGTTGCCGCTCAAGTATTAGAGCGTCATAAAGTAGCGAAAAACATAAAAGCTATTGTAGTTCCAGGCTCAGAGAAGGTTGCGAAAGAAGCAAAAGAGGAAGGTCTTGATAAGATATTCATAAAAGCAGGTTTCCAGTGGAGAGAGCCTGGTTGTTCAATGTGTTTAGCAATGAATTCAGACAAACTTATCGGAAATCAAGTAAGTGCCAGTTCTAGCAATAGAAATTTCAAAGGGAGACAAGGATCTCCAAATGGAAGAACGTTACTAATGAGTCCAGCGATGGTTGCCGCTGCATCAATTACAGGAAAAGTCAGTGATGTAAGAGATTTTATTAAAAAATGAGTATCAAATTCAAACCTCCAATAGGAAAATTTTCTCGATTGAATGGAAAATGCATCTCATTAGTTGGAGATGATATTGATACTGATAGAATAATTCCTGCTCGATTTCTTAAATGCATTGATTTTGATTCATTGGGTAAATCTGTTTTTGATGATGACCGTAGAACTCTTAAAGGAAATCACCCGTTTGATTTAGAGATTAATAAGGGAGCCTCAATACTTATTGTTAATAGTAATTTTGGATGTGGTTCAAGCAGAGAGCATGCTCCTCAAGCATTAATGAGATGGGGAATAAAAGCCATCATTGGAGAAAGTTTTGCAGATATTTTTTACAGTAACTGTATTGCGATTGGAGTTCCATGCTTTACTCTTCCAAAAGAATCAATAAAAAAAATCCAGCAATATCTGGATATTAAGAATTTATTCTTAGAGATTGATCTTTTAAAATCCACTGCGAAAGCAGAAGATTTGAAATTTAATCTTGAAATAAAAGAAACTTCAAAAAAAATGTTTTTATCCGGAGAATGGGATGCCACTTCAAAACTACTTGAGAATATGGATTTGATTGAAAATAAATTGAATGATTTACCTTACATAAAATTTAATATTAATTAATTAAGCTATTCAAAACCAAATAAAGTAAAGTTAATTCCTCCTGATTCATTATGAGGTTGATAAAAAATACCAATTTCATATGATCGCTTTTTCCAATTTATTGAGATTTGAGAATTTATAAAATCACCATAATCTTTTGAATCAGTATCTAAATTAAGGGTTGCATTACTTTTAAGAATTACAGGTCCAACTAATTGTTGATCTAAAG
>QCUA01000005.1 GCA_003210915.1 Prochlorococcus sp. AG-676-L21
CTTTTCTGTTTGATAAACAAGAGTTTCAGCTTGATTCTTTAAGTCAATTTTCTCTCTTTTTTCTTTATCAACAGAAGCGTTTGATTCTGCATCTTTAACCATTTTATCAACTTCATTATCTGAGAGAGTTGAGGCACCTGTTATGGAAATAGATTGTTCCTTACCACTTCCTTTATCTTTCGCAGTAACACTTAAAATTCCATTTGCGTCAATATCAAATGTTACTTCAATTTGCGGAACACCTCTTGGAGCAGAAGGAATACCATCCAGTCTAAAGGTTCCTAAACTTTTATTATCTGAAGCCATTTCTCTTTCACCCTGTAAAACGTGAATTTCGACATTAGTTTGACCATCAACAGCAGTTGAGTAAGTCTCAGATTTTTTTGTTGGCACTGTTGTATTTCGAGTAATCATTTTTGTCATTACTCCCCCCAATGTTTCTACGCCAAGAGACAATGGGGTAACGTCTAACAGAAGTATATCTTTTACTTCACCTGCTAAAACTCCTCCCTGAATAGCTGCACCTACAGCTACAACCTCATCTGGGTTTACAGTTTGATTAGGATCTTTGCCAGTTACTCTCTTAACTAACTCTTGAACAGCAGGCATCCTAGTTGAACCACCAACCATTACTATTTCATCAATCTCTCCTGTAGATAGTTTTGCATCCTTAAGAGCTTGTTCTACAGGAACTCTACATCTATCAATTAATTTAGAAGCAAGCTCCTCAAAATTTGCTCTAGTCAAATTTAAATCTAGATGTTTAGGTCCTTCCGGAGTAGCAGTTATGAAAGGTAAATTAATTTCGCTTTGAGTAGCGTTTGAAAGCTCAATTTTTGCCTTTTCAGCCGCTTCAGTAAGACGTTGTAAAGCTTGTTTATCCTGTCTTAGATCAATACCTTCATTACTTTTAAAAATGCTTGCTAAGTGATCAACAATACATCTATCAAAATCATCACCTCCTAAATGAGTATCTCCAGAAGTTGATAGAACTTCGAAAACACCATCTCCAACTTCTAATACTGAAACATCAAAAGTTCCTCCACCCAAATCAAAAACAAGTATTCTTTCATTACTTTTTTTGTCTAAACCATAAGCTAACGCAGCAGCTGTTGGCTCATTAATTATCCTTAAAACTTCAAGCCCTGCTATCTTGCCTGCATCTTTTGTAGCTTGTCTTTGAGAATCATTAAAATAAGCGGGAACTGTTATCACAGCTTGAGTAATATTTTCTCCTAAATATTTACCTGCATCTTCTGAAAGTTTTCTTAAAACCTGAGCACTAACCTCTTCAGGAGAAAATTGTTTATCTAAAACAGGACATTTTAATTTAACATTAGAACCAGCCTTTTCAATACCATAACTGACATCTTTTGATTCCTCATTAACCTCATCGACTCTTCTACCAACGAAACGCTTGGCCGAATAAAAAGTATTTTCAGGATTCATAACAGCTTGTCGTTTTGCGATCTGACCAACGAGCTGATCTTGATTCTTTGTATATGCGACAACAGATGGTGTTGTTCTGAAACCTTCCGCATTTGCTATTACAGTAGGTTTACCGCCTTCCATAACAGCAACACAACTGTTAGTTGTTCCTAAATCAATCCCAACAACCTTCCCCATGGGTAATACTTTTATTTAATATTCTCCATAATCGGTCATTGACGACATTATTGTTACTCTGAAACGAGGTGTGGTTCCCGAACAGATCACAATTTTTCTGCAAAATTTCTTTTAATAATGATTACAAGTAAAACATCATTTCTTGCTTTAATTGGAAATCCAGTAAGTCATTCTTTATCTCCAATAATGCAAAATGCAGCTATTCAATATTTGGGTCTCGATTTAATTTATATGGCTATTCCTTGTAAAAATGAAGACTTAGAAATAGTTGTTCATTCTTTAAAAAAAATGAATTGTAAAGGCCTGAACATTACAATTCCTTTTAAACAAAAAGTATTTGATATTTGTAGTGAAATATCTCCAGTTGCACAAAAAGTGAAAGCTATAAATACCCTAAAATTGACTAATGATAAAAATTGGATTGGAACAAATACTGATATTGATGGATTTATCTATCCTTTGAAAAACTTAAATTTAGCAAAAAAGAGTTCATTAATTTTAGGCTCTGGAGGAGCGGCAAGATCAGTAATCCAAGGCTTAATAGAATTAAAATTTTCAAAAATTACAATCATTTCACGAAAAATAAATTCTTTAAATGAATTAATTTCTAATTTTAAAAATGACATCAAAATAAAGGGTTTATTAAGTACTAACACCGAAATTGATAATTTAATTCAAGAAACTGATTTAATAATCAATACAACTCCAGTAGGAATGAGTAATACCAAAAATAATGATGAAATACCATTTGGTCAAAGTTTTTGGAATTCTATAAATTCCAAAACAATTGTTTATGACCTAATTTACAATCCTTCTCCTACTCCGTTCTTGAAATTTTGCGATAAAAAAGGATGCATGACTATAGATGGTACTCAAATGCTAATTGCTCAAGGAGCAAAATCATTATCATTTTGGACAAATGGATTAGAAGTACCTTTTGAGGTTATGCATGATGCATTGAAAGAATATCTTTAATCAAAAAAATAAATGCAATTTAAAAATTTGACCTTGATAATGTATCGTAAGTAATGAACAGACGCTCATTAAGCAAATTTTGAGCCAAAGCCCTTGTCTGAAAATTATGACTGATCAAATTTATTACGAAACAATGTATATTCTTCGTCCCGACATAGCGGAAGACGAAGTAACTAATCACATAGATAAATATAATAAACTTCTTGAGGAATTAGGAGGTAAAATCCTTGATAGTCAAATGAGAGGTAAAAGAAGATTAGCTTATCAAATAGCAAAACATAGAGAAGGTATATATGTACAATTAAGTCATCAAGGTGATGGCCAACACATTTTCAAAATAGAAAAAGCGATGCGTTTAAGTGAGGATGTTATTAGATATTTGACAGTCAAACAACAAGGGCCTTTACCTACGCCAAGATCTTCAAATAAAGGATCTAATCAATCAGAGAAAAAAGAAATTGAGAATATAGACTCAACTAATAAATCAGAATCTAAAGAGGAGGAAGCTAATGATAAAAAAACAGCAACTTCTGAGTCTCCATCTACTCAAGTTAAAGAGCCTCAAGAGTCTTAAATCTTAATTATTCATTTTTTGAATTTAATTCTGCCCATATTTTATTAGACATCCCCCACATATAAATAAATCCTTCTGCTTGCTTATGATTAAAAATATCATCTTTACTATAAGTGGCTAGATCTTCCCTGTAGAGAGAGTTATTTTCAGAAGAACGCCCAATTACTATTGCATTGCCCTTGTGTAATCTTATTTTAACCTTACCATTAACAGACACTTGAGTGGAATCAATAAAACCATCTAATGCTTGCTTAAGAGGACCAAACCAAAATCCCTGATAAACTAATTGACCCCATTTTTTTTCTACTAAATTTTTAAAATCTAATACATCTGGATTTAATGTTATGCTTTCTAGTTCTTTGTGAGCTTTTATAAGAAGTAAAAGGCCAGGTGTCTCGTATATTTCTCTACTCTTAATACCAACAACTCTATCTTCGATCATATCTATTCTTCCAAAACCGTGTTCTCCTGCCAAAGAATTAGCCTGTTGAATAATCTCTACAGGGCTTAAAAACTCATTTCCTATTGCGATAGGAAATCCATTTCGAAATACAATTTCTATATCTTTTGGAGTATTTGGTGCGTCGTTAATAGAAGAAGTCATAGCAAAAACATCTTCATTTGGTTCTTGCATTGGATCTTCCAATAAACCAGCTTCAATACTACGACCAAGAAGATTTACATCAATTGAATAAGGTGACTTCTTAGAAACAGGAGCAGGTATTCCAAATTTTTCTCCATACAAAATAGCTTCTTCTCTACTCATCTTCCATTCTCTAGCAGGTGTAATTATCTGTAAATCAGGTCCTAAAGCATGAATAGCCAAATCAAATCTTACTTGATCATTTCCTTTTCCTGTACAACCATGCGCCACTGCATCAGCATTTAATTCTCTTGCCAAATTTACAAGATTTTCAGCTATTAAGGGTCTGGCCAAAGCAGTTGATAAGGGATACTTTTCTCCATAAAGTGCATTCGCTCTTATAGCAGGAAAAGCATACTGTTCTACAAAATTATCTACTAAATTACCAATTACAGATTTTGTCGCCCCTGAGTTTAAGGCTTTTTGTCTAACATTCTCTAAGTCATCTCCTTGTCCAAGATCAGCTACAAAAGTTACAACTTCTGAAATTCCATATTCATTCTTTAAATATGGAATGCAAACGCTAGTATCAACCCCTCCAGAATAGGCAAGAACGACTTTTTTTACCTTCTGCATTAAAATTTACCTCCAGAGAAGAAAACTGAAATATTAATTGCTTTCAGTTTTCGAAAATTTATTAAAAACTAATAGTATTGTAACTACAAGTGCTGGACCAAAAACTAGTAAAAGTACAAGATAATTATTAATTAATAAAATTTCAGGCTTTAAAAAACCATAGTATTTAAAAATAATAGCTAGCAAAACTGAAATTGGCCAAATTAAAAAATATTTAAAATTTTCTTTATCAAACAAAATTTTTCAAGTACATGTTTATGTATTATGGTATATATTATAGAAATTTTTTAAATGGATTCTAATAAACTCGAAATTAGGTTAAATGAAATTGCTGAAGTAAATCCAGCATTAACTTGCTATCACAGAGCAGACCCTGCCCCTGTATTGCCATTAAGAGAGGAACCAGATTTACTATCTTGGCTAGAAGAAACAGGCAGACTTGTAAACGAAAAAGATGGGGATTCACAAGAGATAAGTACAATTGAAGAAGAAGAGCTTTCAGCTTTGATGGGAGAAAAAGAAGATTATAAAATCGAAGAAGATTCTTCAGATGATGATTGGGAAGACTAGATCACTAACTGTTACATCATTATTTTTTTTAATTTTAATTTCTTTAATAGTAAATTCTTACATTTTCAAAAATTTACTAATAGTTAATTTTTTTCTGATATTTAGTTTAATTTCTTCAGTAATAACAAAATACGGCTTAAAAATAATTAAACAATTAAATTTATTACAAAATATAAGAGAAGAGGGTCCTTCACTACATTTCTATAAAAAAAATACTCCTACTATGGGCGGAATATTTATTATTTTGCCTTTTTTATTACTTCTTTTAATAGTTAATAATAGCTTTGATTCTATTGGTATATTATTATTATTTTTTTGTACTATAAGTTTTTTTATTTTAGGATTCTTAGATGATTATTTAAGTATCAAAAACAAAAACAATACAGGTTTTAAATCTAATGAAAAATTTATATTACAAACTTTAATTGCAGTATTATTTATCATATTTGCAAGCCAAAGCAACTACATTAATCCTTTAATAACTATATCTGATAATTGGAGTATAGATACTAATATAATAATTTTTCCAATCTGTTTTTTAACCGTAGTAGGTTTAAGTAATGCAGTAAATTTAACTGACGGCCTGGACGGATTAGCT
Organism: Prochlorococcus sp. AG-676-L21; assembly: GCA_003210915.1. Taxonomy (GTDB): domain Bacteria; phylum Cyanobacteriota; class Cyanobacteriia; order PCC-6307; family Cyanobiaceae; genus Prochlorococcus_A. The sequence goes on from QCUA01000005.1 coordinate 5,563, forward strand.
TCTGGATGTAGCTCAATAGTTTTTTTTGGACTTGGTACGGAAATATTTATTAAAAGTCAAAAAGAATTAATAATTTATGGTCTTATTTCCTACGCAATGTCAGGATTATGTATGGGGTTTCTAAACTACAATAAATATCCAGCAAAGATATTTATGGGAGATACAGGCTCCTTAACAATTGGTGCGACATTAGGATCTATTTCGATACTAACTAATAGTTTTTTTACGCTATTTATTATCTCAGGAATATTTATTATTGAAGCTCTATCAGTAATAATTCAAGTTGGTTTTTTTAAAATAACCAAAAAAATATTTAAAAATGGGAAAAGAGTTTTTTTAATGACACCAATTCACCATCATTTTGAACTAATGGGTATTAAAGAGGAAAAAATAGTTGAAAACTTCTGGAAAGCAAACATATTACTTATTATTTTAGGTATAGTTTTAAAAATAAATCTTTGAATTATTAAGTATGAGTTTCTTTACTTGGAAAGATGATGGTTTAACGAATGACTGTGTAAGTCTTGATGCAATGGCTTCTCGATTTGAAGAAACAGCTAAGTTAATAAAAAAATTATCTGAAAAAGGCTTTAAATTAAAAAAAACGCAAAAAAATCAATTAATCATTCATTCTGATCCACAAATTTTTGATCAATGGGGTTTTATAAGTGAAGAACTACCTTTCAAACAACTTTCTTTGATTCCAGATGATGAAACAATAGTAGATTTTTGATAGTGGCCTTTTAAGATTGATAAATAATTTCTGACATGAGTATTCCAACTAAAATGTCTATGAACTCCCTCAATTCCATTTCTACTCCATAACTTCCATTGAGAAGTATTTGAAATACCTTTTTCAAGAACAATTTTCAACTGATTAGTATCAGTTACATCGACTAATAAGCCGTTTTGACATTTTGCATATATTTCTTTAGGGCCACCATCATCTGTAGCAATAATCGGCAAACCGCATGAAGAGGCTTCGAGTAGTGTTAAGCCAAAAGGTTCTGTCAAAGCAGGATTAACAAAAATTCCTCCTCTACTTGCTGCCCATCTATATAAAGAAGGAATATTTTCTGGAGAATGTTTTTTTGGATAAGCTACTTTTCCATATAAATTATATTTATCTATCATTTCAAAAATCTTTTGAAAAACGTCTCTTTGTTGAGAATCCAGTTTAGATGTATTATCTCTACAACCTAAAACTAAAATCAAGTTGGTTTTTCTTTTTAATTTTTCTGATCGTCCATAAGCTTCAACTAAAGAAGGAATATTTTTTCTTCTTACTGCTCTAGAAATGGTCAAAATAGGAGGCTTTCTTAAGTCTTTCAAAAAAGGAAGCATCATATTATCAATTTCAGAAGTTTCGGTTGTTGAATGAATATGATGAAATTTTGTATGATCAACTCCCGGAGCAATAACTTTTGATTTTTCAGGTGAAAAAGAGTGATATTGAGAATATTGATGTACAGATTCTTGTTTAGTACTTGTCACAACTATATCTGCATATTTTAAAGATTCTTCTTCTGCATTTACCCTTTTGCTAATACAGTACAACTTTTCAATTTGATTATTTTTTAAACCAGCTTCAAGTAGTTTTCTTTTTTTCTCTCTACCTAAAGAATGCCCTGTGAAAATAAAAGGTACTTTTAAAGCTTTGCTTAATCTTACTCCCACATAGCCAGCATCTGCATAATGAGCATGGATATAACTTGGCTTATTTTCGTGTTTTTGATAATACTGAATAAGATTTTGAGTTAATTCGTCTAAATAAGGCCAAAGTAATTCTTTTCTTAAATACTTATTGGGTCCAAATTGAAATCTTAAAATTTGTGCTCCAGGTTCAATAAATTCTTGCTCTTTTGAATAAGAACTATCAATTTTATTATCGTTAATAAGACGCGTAACTAAATCAACTTGATCAACTTCTGAAGTATTAGCTAAGCTTTTTACCAATTCCAAAACATATTGTGTTTGACCACCAGTGTCAGAATCTCTACCCAATTCAAGACTATTAGAACGTATTAAACCATGCAAATGTAAATGTAAAAATTTCAAACTACTTAGCATTTCGTATTACCCTATTACTAATAAGCTGTATTAAAACTTAGAAATATTAAGAAAGCATTATGATTTATTAATTTATAAAAGTTACATCTACAAAAAACCATGATATAATTACATTCTTATAATTTAATAAAAATATAATTTAAAAATTATGTATAAAAAATGCAAAGAAATATAACTGGTTAACAGCTTAATTTAGAGCTTCTTTTAAATATTTAGCTGTATAGCTTGTTGAATGTTTCGCAACATCTTCAGGTGTACCCTCGACTATAATCTCTCCGCCTTTATCCCCTCCATCAGGTCCAAGATCAATTATCCAATCTGAACATCTAATAACATCCAAATTATGCTCAATAACAACTACAGAATTACCTTTATCTACTAAACGTTGAATAACATCCATTAATTTATGAACATCATAAAAACTTAACCCAGTTGTTGGCTCATCAATTAAATACAAAGTTTTTCCAGTAGCTCTTTTAGATAATTCAGTTGCTAATTTTACTCTTTGTGCTTCACCGCCAGATAATGTTGGGGCTGGTTGACCCAACTTGACGTAACCAAGCCCTACATCAACCAATGTAGATAATCTATCAGCTGCTTGCGGAATCGCAGAAAAAGTTTCTGCAGCCTGCTCAACAGTCATTTCTAAAACATCAGAAATATTAAAGCCTTTATATGTAACTTGAAGAGTTTCTCTATTAAAACGAGCCCCCTTACATACATCACATTGCACATAGACATCCGGTAAAAAATTCATTTCAATTACATTTACTCCTTGTCCTCGACAAGCTTCACACCTACCTCCTTTTACATTAAAGCTAAATTGTCCAGCTTGATAACCTCTGGCTTTAGCTTCTACAGTCGCGGTAAATAACTGTCTGATTGGATCAAAAGCCCCTGTATAAGTCGCAGGATTTGATCTAGGTGTTCTTCCAATAGGAGATTGATCAATAACAATGACCTTATCTATAGCTTTTATCCCTTTTAACTCTTTAACACCTTTAGGGAAAGGTACTTTTAAACCAAGAGAATGACTAAGTGCAGGATGTAATAATTCATTAACTAATGTGCTTTTTCCACTTCCACTAACTCCTGTCACGGAAACTAATCTCCCTAAAGGAAATTCAACAGATATGTCTTTTAAATTATTTTTAATGCAGTTATTTAAAATTAAACTTTTCTTAACTGAAGATCTGCGGTCTTTGGGAGTAGGAATCGACTTTCTTCCACTAAGATATGCTCCAGTTAATGACTTCTTTGAGTTTAAAACGTCTTCAAATGTACCTTTTGCAATAATTTCCCCTCCATAAACTCCTGCACCTGGTCCAATATCCACTAAGTAATCAGCTGATTTCATAGTATCTTCATCATGTTCAACTACAACTAGAGTATTTCCCAAATCTCTGAGATTTTTTAATGTTTCCAGCAATCTATCATTATCTCTTTGGTGTAAACCAATACTGGGTTCATCTAATACGTATAAAACACCAGTTAAGCCAGCTCCAATTTGAGTTGCTAATCTTATACGTTGTGCTTCTCCTCCTGATAAAGTCATTGCTGGTCTATCTAAAGTTAAATAATCTAAGCCGACATTAATTAAAAACTTTAAACGCAGTCGAATTTCTTTTAGAACTAATTCACCTATTTGTTTTTGTTTCTCAGATAAAGCAATATTTTCTTTTATATCTTTACTTAACCCCATTATCTTCTCAATATGAAATAAAGTTTCTGAGACACTAATAGAGGTCAAATCAGTAATACTGTAAGGTCCAATCTTAACGGCAAGTGCTTCTGGTTTTAATCTTTTACCAGAACATGTTTTACAAGGAACTAATTCTAAATATTTTTCAAGCTTTTGCTTAACTGATTCTCCATTAGTTTCGGTTAATTGCCTTTCTAAAATTGGCAATATTCCTTCAAAAGGTCTTTCGAAACCACTAGAACCCTTAAAACGACTATCAGCTTGAATTACAATTGGCTTATCAGATCCAGAAAGTAAGACATTTTTTTGTAAATCACTCAAATCTTTCCATGGGGTTTTTAATTCAAAACCATAAGCTTGGCCAACTGAATAAAGTAATGAAAAATAATAAGTATTATCTTTTTCACTCCAGGGAGCTATAGCTGCATAAACAGGTAAAGAAGTGTCAGGTATTACTCTATCTGCAGTAAATTTTTTTAAATATCCAATACCATGGCAATCAGGGCAGGCACCGTAGGGACTGTTAAAAGAAAATAGTCTTGGAGACAGCTCTTCAACAATAGATCCGTGAATTGGACATGCATAATTCTCTGAATATAACTTTTCTTTATCTAAATTCGGAGGTAGAGTTTCCCCTTTTTTTGGAACAACTTCTACGATAGAAAGCCCATCCCCTCTTTTAAGACAAGTTTGTAAAGAATCATTCAATCTTTCCTGAATTCCCTCTCTCGCAATCAATCGATCAACTACTACCTCAATATTGTGAGTATGATTTTTGTCTAATTCAATACTATCTGCAAGTTCCCTTACCTCACCATTAATTCTTACTCGAGCAAAGCCTTCTGCTGCTAATCCACTAAGTAATTTTGCATGAGTTCCTTTTTTACCTCTTACAACAGGTGCAAGTAATTGATATCTTGTTCCTTCAGGCAGCAAAACTATTTGATCAACCATTTCATCAATTGTTTGAGGAGCAATGGGTAAACCACAATGGTGACAATGAGGTTCTCCTGCTCGCCCAAATAATAATCTTAAATAGTCTTGTATCTCAGTTACAGTTCCAACAGTTGATCGTGGATTATGACTCGTTGATTTTTGATCTATGGATATAGCAGGGGATAAACCCTCAATATTATCTACATCTGGTTTATCAACTTGACCTAAAAATTGTCTTGCGTAAGCAGAAAGACTTTCTACATATCTTCTTTGACCTTCAGCAAAAATCGTGTCAAAGGCCAAAGAGCTCTTGCCACTACCGCTCACACCTGTAAAAACAATAAATTTATTTCTTGGAAGAGTTAGATCTATATTTTTTAAATTATGTTGTCGAGCACCTCGAATCTTTATTGAATTATCTTCATTAATATCAATATTTTTTTTAACCATGCTTAAATCTTAAAATGATTTAAAGAACACTTATTATAGTGCAAATTTTTTAATTTATGCGGCTGCTCTGTCTATAAGTGTCGATGCATAATTATTTGCTTCACTAAAACCACTACCTATGAGTTCAATTAACTCATTTTGTCTTTCTTTTTTTGAAATTAATTTCGAGATAGAAGTAAAAGTTATACCGTTAACAACATTTTTCTTTACTTTAAAATGAGTATTTCCAGTTGCTGCTAAAAAAGGCTGATGAGTAATACACAAAACCTGCCTTTCCTGTGCGGTCAATTTTATTAAATCCACTAAAGAATGTAATGATTTTCCACTTAAACCATTATCGATTTCATCTAAGAAAAAAGTGTTAGATTTTTTTGAAAGGCTAGATTTTATGGCTAATAAAAATCTTGACATTTCTCCACCAGAAATAACTTTAGATAATGGAGCTAACTTTTGATCAGGATTTGCAGAAAAAAGGAAGTCTATATTTTCGTTGCCTTCTGGAGAAGGTGTAACTTTTGAAAAGTCAATTGAAAAATCTGCATTTTCTAAACCTAAATTTTTCAAAATAGAAATTACAGAATCTTGAAGCTGATTAGCAGTTTCTCTTCTTTGAAAAGACTGAATCTCAAAAAGAGTATTTAAATTAGCTTGCGAATTATTAATTTGAATATCCAACTTCTTAATCTCTTCCTCAAATAAATTTGTATCTATAAATTTTTTTAATTCGTCTTTCTTCAAAATCAATTTTGGAAGTTCTAAAGAAAAAGTTCGTTCTAAATTTTGCAAATGAAATAATCTTTTTTGAATTTCTTCCAAGCTAATATCGTCATTCTCAAGTTCTTCCAAATATTCTGTTAAAGCAAAAATTAAATTTTCTACATCACTTTGAATGTTTATTAGATTTTCATTTAAATCCTTAAGCTTTGAATCAAATTGAATAACTTTACTTAATTGTTTAATTGATTGAGCAATTAAATGACTTACTGATGGAGCGTCATTTTTATAGCTATTTAAATTATCAAGTGATAATTGTATAGAGTTATTGATATCAAAATTATTAGAAAGTCGCAATTCCTTTGATTGTAATTCTAAAATTTCATCACCTGAATTTAAATTAGCTTCCTCCAATATTTTATACATCTCTTTAATTGCAAAATTATTTTCTTCTTTCTGTTTATATGATTGCATCATGTCTTCTCTTCTTTTTCTAAGATTCTGAAATTCTTGCCACATATTCTTAATTTGAAAATTTATCGTCTTTAATTTTTTAGAACCTAAATCATCAATTATTGATCTTCTGTAGTCTTGATTATCATATAAAACGCTATCAGATTGACCAGCAAAATCTACTAATAATAAACCTAACTCTTCCAAAAGCTTTTTACTAATAGAAAAATTATTTATCGTATATTTTGAAAGTATTTTATTATTTTTTATATAAGATTTTCTTTTTACTAATATTTCCCCTGAAATTTTGTAAAAACCATTTCTCGAGAACCAATCAGTGACTTGAGAAGAATTTGAAAATTTCGCCTCAATTAAACATTCTTCTTTTCCTGGACGTATTAAGTGATTTAAAGGTATATTGGATCCACCGAATAAAACATTTAAGGAATCTAAAATCAGGGATTTTCCTGATCCTGAATCTCCAGTAAAAATATTCAAACCTTTTTCGAAATTAATTTCTATAATTTCTATTAAGGCAATATTTTTTAAAGTTAATTGAATTAACATGATAATTCTTTCCTATAAAAAAATTAACTTCTTTTTGAAGAAAATAAAAGGGTTTAAATTAATAAAGTTATGAATGAAGACTATACAGATTTTATAGAAGCATCAGGATTACTAAAATATGATCCTGAAATAATTTCAAAAATTTATCAAAAAAATCCTAGTCGACTATTCAAAAGACTCTGGCAAACCTTAATCCCAATATTTGTATATATTATTTCCGTTGGATGGGATAAATTAACAAGACAATTAAAAAAAGAATCACAAGCAAGATTTAGAGCAAAACAACTAACGAATTTACTAGTAGAATTAGGCCCTGCATTCGTAAAAGCAGGGCAAGCTTTATCAACCAGACCAGATATTATTCCTGTTGTTCTTCTTGAAGAGCTATCTGAACTTCAAGATCAATTACCAGGATTTGATGGAAATAAGGCAATGGAATTAATAGAAGAAGATTTAAACAAAAAAATTGATGAGATTTTTTTAACCATAGATAAAGAACCTATTTCTGCAGCATCTTTAGGACAAGTTCATAAAGCTATCCTCAAAAACAAAGAAATTGTTGCTGTAAAAGTTCAAAGACCAGGTTTAAGAGAACAAATTACACTTGATTTATACATAGTTAGGAATATTGCTAATTGGTTAAAAAACAATATTGGACTTATAAGAAGTGATCTTGTTGCTTTAATTGATGAATTAGGAAAGAGAGTTTTTGAAGAAATGGATTATTTAAATGAAGCTAAAAATGCTGAGAAATTTAGAAATTTGCATCTCCATAACTCAAAAATTGCTGTCCCAAAAATTTATAAAGAAACTACTTCACGAAGAGTCTTAACAATGGAATGGATAGATGGGACAAAGCTAACTAATCTTGAAGGCGTTAAAAATTTAGGTATTGATCCTGATGAAATGATTGAAATTGGAGTGCAATGTAGTTTAGAGCAATTATTAGAACATGGTTTTTTTCATGCTGACCCACATCCTGGAAATTTATTAGCTTTGGAAGATGGCAGATTATGTTATTTAGATTTCGGGATGATGAGTGAAGTTACTAGAAGCTCCAGATCTGGTTTAATTCAAGCAGTAGTTCATCTTGTAAATAAAAACTTTGATAAATTATCTCAAGATTTTGTTAAGTTAGGTTTTCTTTCAGAAAAAGTTAATCTTGAACCTATTGTTCCAGCTTTTCAAGATGTATTTGTAAATGCAGTAGAACTTGGTGTATCAAAAATGGATTTCAAAAGTGTTACTGACGACATGTCAGGAGTTATGTATAAATTTCCATTTCAGTTACCTCCATATTATGCACTTATAATTAGATCTCTACTGACTTTAGAAGGAATTGCTTTAAGCGTAGATCCTGAATTTAAAATACTTGGTGCAGCTTATCCCTATTTTGCAAGAAGATTAATGGAAGACCCTGATCCTCAATTAAGAGAAAGTTTAAAAGAAATGCTTTTTGATAACAAACAATTTAAATGGGACAGATTAGAAGACTTACTTTCTAATGCTGCAAAACAAACAAATTTAGATTTAGAAAAACTTCTTGATGAAGTTATAAATCTCCTATTTTCTCCAAAAGGTGGATTTCTAAGAGATGAAATTATTAATGGTTTAACTAGTCAAATAGACTTGATAGGATTAAAATTATTAAAAAGCGTCAATAATTACCTTCCTAAATCAATAAAATTAAATATTGTTAAAGACAACACCAATATAAATGATTTAATATTATCTATTGAACCATTCAAAAACTTTTTAGAAATCATACAAAAGATACCAGGTTATTCTATTGATATCTTTTTAAAAAGATTACCAAGACTTATAAATGAGCCGTATACAAAAGAAATGAGTTTTGAGATAGCAAAAAAAGTTACAGAAAAAAGCGTAGTCAGACTCGTAAAGATTGCTGCTGGTGCAACAATATAAATGAAATATTCAAAAAATTTAATTCCTAAAATTTTTTTAATATTATTTACTAATCAAATCTTTTTTAGTATTCCGAATGCTGAATCTGCAGAAAAAATCAAAATTATATACAGTATATTTTCGAGAACAGTAACTGTCGATTCTTTAGAAAACTTCGCTAAAAGTGGTGAGACATCAAAATCATTAAGAAAAATTTTAAATGCAACTGGTTCCTCGGATGAGGAAATTCAATCAGTATTAAATAAAAATTTTAAAATACCAATAATTATTGCAAGTAAATTAGTATATTCAGAAATAGGTAATATCGTTTTAAGTAGACTGTCGTCTATACTACATACCCCTAGAACTAATGATGAAAGAACAGGTATGTTAGCCCTAAGATCCAGTGTGATAAAAGGTTTAGATCATGGAAACGGAAAAATAAATCTTGTAAGTTTTTTCGAAAGTTATCCAACTAAAACTGTTATTTTAAACGTAAACGCTTTAAGTAAAGTAATGAATAAAGTAAAATCAATATCAGAATTATTAGAATTTTTCACTAACAAACCCATAGAAAAAATCAAAAACAATTAAATAATTATGTCAATATTAAATAAAATTAAAAATCAATTTCCTCTTAATTACAGAAAAAAAAGATGGCCGGGTTTAATTGAAGCATATAAACAATATCTACCGGTATCCTCTAAGACTCCCATTATTTCCTTAAATGAAGGGAATACTCCTCTTATTTTCAGTAAGTCAATTAGTGATTTAATTGGAAACGATACTAAAATTTATTTAAAATATGATGGTCTTAATCCTACTGGTTCTTTTAAAGACAGAGGAATGACAATGGCAATAAGTAAGGCAAAAGAAGAAGGACGAGAAGCAGTAATATGCGCTAGCACAGGAAATACTTCTGCTGCTGCTGCTGCTTATGCTTCAAGAGGTGGTTTAAAATCTTATGTATTAATTCCAGATGGATATGTAGCTCAAGGAAAACTTGCTCAAGCTTTAATGTATGGTGCAGAAATCATATCTATACAAGGTAATTTTGATAAAGCTTTAGAAATTGTTAGAGAATTGTCATCCGAGTATCCTATAAATCTCGTAAATTCTGTTAATCCTTACCGAATACAAGGTCAAAAGACTGCCGCCTTTGAGATAATAGATGACTTAGGTATTGCGCCTGACTGGCTATGTATACCAATGGGAAATGCAGGAAACATAACAGCTTATTGGTTAGGGTTTAAAGAGTATGCAGAGAAAAAAAAGAATTTAAAATTACCAATTATGATGGGATTCCAATCTGAGGGATCTGCACCTTTAGTAAAAAATATTATAGTTCAAGAGCCTGAAACTATTGCAACAGCAATTCGAATTGGAAATCCTGTAAATAGAGATAAAGCAAAAATAGTTAAGAAAGAAAGTAAAGGAGATTTTCAATCTGTAACTGACGATGAAATTATTGAAGCTTATAAAATGCTCGCAAAAGAAGGTATTTTTTGTGAACCAGCTAGTGCAGCTTCACTGGCAGGGCTTGTTAAAAATAAAAACAGAATTAAAAAAGAATCTACAATAGTTTGTGTTTTGACGGGTAACGGTTTAAAAGATCCAGATTGTGCGATTAAAAATAATGATGCTATATTCCGTAAAAATATTGAACCTTCGTTAAAAAACATAACAAAAATTTTAGGCTATTAACTGAGTCAAAAACAAAAGTGACTGTGGAAAAAGTTTAAAACTGGTAAAAAAATGTTGAGTAACTATTAAAAAAGCAATATTAATGTTGATTACTTTAAAATATAATTATATTAATTAAAATAAATCAACATTTAAAAAATTTTTTCCACCAATCAATAATTTAAAAGAGTCAAACACAGTAATCAATATCATATATTTTACACAGTTTCCACAAATACTACTACTACTATATAAATTCATTATTAGAAAAATATATATTTGAAATATGGAACATTTAAAAGAAAAATATTTAATTGCAATAATCAAGAAAATGGCTCTAATATATAAATAAAGTTATGAATTCAGATGGAGATTGTTTGTAATCAAAATGAATTTAATTATGCTATTCAATTAGTTAGTAAAGCAGTTTCTTCAAGGCCTACGCATCCAATTCTAGCAAATTTACTTCTCACAGCTGATCAAGGTACTAATAAAATTAGCTTAACTGGATTTGATTTAAATTTAGGAATACAAACTTCATTTAATGCGACCGTGAAAAAAAGTGGAGCAATCACCGTTCCATCAAAACTTCTATCTGAAATAGTTAATAAATTACCAAGTGAAACTCCTGTTTCTCTTTATGTTGATGAGAGCTCTGATAATATTTTAATTAAAAGTGATAGGGGTTCTTTTAATATTAAAGGTATTCCATCAGATGATTATCCTAGCCTACCGTTTGTTGAAAGTGGAACATCCTTGAATATTGATCCAAGTTCTTTCTTAAAAGCTTTAAAATTAACTGTATTTGCTAGTAGTAGTGATGATTCAAAGCAATTACTTACGGGTGTTAACTTTACATTCAATTTAAAATATTTGGAGTCAGCTGCAACTGATGGGCATAGATTGGCTGTTGTCTTAGTTGAGAATAAAGAAAATTTTGATGAAAAAGAAGATATTTTTTCTAATGAAGAAAACTTATCAGTTACTATTCCAACAAGATCTTTAAGAGAGATTGAAAAGCTTGTTAGTCTTAGAAGTTCTGAAAATTCAATTAAACTTTTTTATGATAAAGGTCAAGTTGTATTTATTTCCTCTAATCAAATAATTACTACTAGAACTCTTGAGGGTTCTTATCCAAATTATTCTCAATTAATACCTGATAAATTTACGAAACTTTTTACATTTAATACAAAAAAAATAATTGAATCACTTGAAAGAATAGCAGTTTTAGCAGATCAACAAAGTAGTGTTGTGAAGATTAAGCTAGAGAAAAAAGATTTGGCATTGGTTAGTGCTGATGCTCAAGATATAGGAAATGCCACTGAATTAGTTCCTGTATCTTTTGATTTTGATCAATTTGATATTGCTTTTAATGTAAGGTATTTATTAGAAGGTTTAAAAGTTATATCAAGTGAAAATGTGATTTTTAAATGTAATCTTGCTACTACTCCAGCTGTTCTAGTTCCAGAAGATAATATTAATTCTTTTACATATTTAGTAATGCCTGTTCAAGTCCGTTCTTAATTTGAAATTACCTAAAGAATTTTTATTAAGTGAATTATTAAGACATCATGTAAAAGGTAATGCCACTTTAAATTATGGTAACGGTGAAAATGTTTGGATGCATCCACCTGTTCACAGGATTTTAGGTTGGTATTCTCGACCTTCAAATTTCGATTTAAAAAGAAATGTATGGAAATTAAATCAAATTAGTCAAATAATAGATAATGATATTTTCGTAAAAGGTGATCCTGCTATTTCAGACCTTGCGACATTAAATAGATTTCCTAACTTAATAGAAGCTAGTTTAGTTAATTCAAAAGGTTCAAAGATAGGAGTTATAGCAGATTTTTTATTTGAAATGAAAACTGGTAATATAAAGTTTTATTTAATTTCCCGCTCTAACCCAAGGATTCCAGGATCAAGTAGATGGAAATTAAACATAGAGAATATTACTGATCAGCAACCTGGCTTAGTTTTTTGTTCTCGCGTATCTTTAGATGATTTTCCTTTAATAAAATCAAGTATTAAACATGAATTTTTTAAAAAAGGAAAGAAAATAATCGATCGTTTTGACGATATGAAAAATACTGCAACAAGTAGATTAGAAGATTGGCTTGAAGAAGATGAAGATATAAACCAAAAATCAGAATTTAATCGGAATAGTTTTTATAATAAAGAAGAAGAAGCAAGATCTTTCAGAAATAAAAGTGAAGATGACCCTTGGATTTGACTAATGATAGATTCTTTAAATAACGATACTTATGATGTTAATGAATCACTTAAAGTGGAAAGCTTAACTCGTGATGATTATGAAGAGATATGTAAAAGATTAGGAAGAAAACCTAATAGAACAGAATTAGGAATGTTTGGAGTTATGTGGTCTGAGCATTGTTGTTATAGAAACTCAAAACCATTATTAGCTAATTTCCCTACTACTGGTAAAAACGTATTAGTTGGTCCAGGAGAGAATGCAGGCGTTATTGATGTAGGAAATAATCAGAAACTTGTGTTTAAAATTGAAAGTCACAATCATCCTTCTGCTATTGAACCTTTTCAAGGAGCTGCAACAGGAGTTGGTGGCATATTAAGAGATATTTTTACTATGGGTGCGAGACCCATAGCAGTTTTAAACTCTTTAAGATTTGGTAATCTTGATAAATCATCTAATATTTCTTTACTTCGAGGTGTAGTTGCAGGAATATCTCATTACGGTAATTGTGTTGGCGTTCCAACTGTCGGTGGAGAAATAGATTTTGATGATAGTTATTCTGGAAATCCTTTAGTTAATGTTATGGCTTTAGGTTTATTAGAAACTGATCAGATTGTTTGTTCAGGAGCAAAAGAAGTAGGTTCTCCTGTTTTATATGTAGGAAATACTACAGGAAAGGATGGAGTAGGAGGTGCTAGTTTTGCTAGTTCGGAACTAACTACTAACTCTTTAGATAATAGACCTGCAGTACAAGTTGGTGATCCATTTATTGAAAAAAGTCTTATTGAAGCTTGTTTAGACGCTTTCAAAACAGGCGATGTACTTGCTGCTCAAGATATGGGAGCTGCGGGATTAACATGTAGTAGCGCTGAAATGGCTGCAAATGGTAGTTTAGGTATTTCGATTAACCTAGATTTAGTTCCTGCAAGAGAGAATGATATGTCTGCTTACCAATACTTGTTATCTGAATCCCAAGAGAGAATGTTGATGGTTGTTAAAGAAGAAAAGTTAAATACTCTCATTAATCAATTTAAAAAGTGGGGACTTTTTGCAAATGTTATTGGTGAAGTAATATCTAAAAGAGAAGTTATTATCTCTCAAAAAAATCAAATAGTTGCTCAAATTCCTACTTCTGCTTTATCTGACGAAACTCCAATTAATACACATAATATTATTAAAGAGCCTCCTAATTATTTATTAAAGAAATGGGAATGGACAGAAGATAAATTGCCAGTTATCAGCGAAAATAAAATTCTTTCTTTAAAAGATAAAAAAAAATATTCTTTTTCTGAAATTATTTTAAAACTTTTATCTAATCCTTCAATTGCTTCTAAAAGTTGGGTGTATCGACAATATGATTCTCAAGTACAATCAAATACTGTATTTAAGCCAGGAGAGGCAGATGCAGCTTTAATAAGACTTAGACCTCAAGATGAGAAAAATAAAAATAATAAAATTTCTGGTGTTGCTGCTTCTGTAGATTGTAATAGTAGATGGGTTTTATTAGATCCATATAGAGGAAGTATTGCAGCAGTTGCAGAATCTGCAAGAAATGTCAGTTGTGTTGGTGCTGAGCCAATAGCCATTACAAATAATTTAAATTTTTCATCACCTGATACTGAAATAGGATATTGGCAACTTTCATCAGCATGTGATGGGATTTCCAAGGCTTGTATTGCTTTGGAGACTCCTGTTACTGGAGGAAACGTTTCTTTGTATAACGAATCAAAAAATCAAAACAATGAAGTTACTCCTATTAATCCCACTCCTGTTATTGGAATGGTAGGAATAATTAATAATGTAGATAAAGCTATAAGTTCAGGATGGAAGAATATAAATGATCAAATTTGGATAATTGGCTCAAAGGTTTCTGAATCGTCAATTGGAGCAAGTTCTTATTTAGAGTATTTCCATGGTTTAGTTACGGGAAGACCTCCTGAAATTAATCTACAAGATGAAAAATATTGTCAAAGTTTTTTAAGAGAGGCAATTTTTAAAAATTATATTTCTTCATCTCATGATGTTAGTGATGGAGGTTTAGCTGTCGCTTTATCAGAATGTTGTATTTTGTCTTCTAAGGGAGCAAATATTCAATTAGAAGAAAAAAATTCTCGTATAGATAATTTATTGTTCAGCGAGGGAGGGTCAAGAATAATATTTTCAATCAATAAAAATGAAGAATCAAACTTTTTGAATTTTCTTAAAATTAATAGCAAAGATTTTGGAACAAATGTATACGTTAAAAAAATTGGATTTGTTTCTGAAGAAAATCTTAATATAACCTTCCAAAGAAAAACACTTTGCAATCTAAGGGTTGATGATTTAACCGAAAAATTTAATAATAGTATTTCTAGTTGTTTTTAAATAATGAATAAAACCATGCAATTCTCCACAAATTTCGGTAATTAAATTATGTGTGGAATTGTTGGAATTGTTTCTTCTGATGATGTAAATCAACAAATCTATGACAGTCTTTTGCTACTTCAGCATAGAGGTCAAGATTCTACCGGAATAGCTACAATGGAAAATACTGTTTTTCATATACATAAAGTCAAAGGACAAGTAAATACTGCTTATAGAACAAGAGATATGAGGAATTTAATAGGGAAAATTGGTTTAGGACATGTTAGGTATGCAACTAAAGGTTCAGCAGAAAGTGTTGAAGAAGCACAACCTTTTTATGTTAATGCTCCTTATGGAATAGTTTTAATCCATAATGGAAATCTTACTAATACACGAGACCTAGAGAAACAATTATTTAATGTAGATAAACGTCATACAAATTCTTCAAGTGATACCGAAATGTTGTTAAATATATTTGCAACTGAATTACAAGAACAGATTCATACTCAAGATTTACAGCCAGAAATAATTTTTAATGCAGTTAAAACCCTACATAAAAGAATTCAAGGTTCATATGCTTCAATTGCATTAATTTCGGGGCATGGCTTATTAGCCTTTAGAGATCCTTTTGGTATAAGACCTTTAGTAATTGGAAAAAGAATTTCACTAACTACTCAAAAAGAAGAGTGGATGGTAGCAAGTGAGTCGTTAGTATTAGAAAATAATGATTATCAAGTTGTCAGAGATGTTGAGCCTGGGGAGGCAATTTTCATAACAGATAATGGTGAATTCTTTTCAAAGCAATGCTCAGAAAACCCAAGGTTATTTCCTTGTGCATTTGAATATGTTTATTTAGCTAGACCCGATTCAGTGATGAACGGAATTTCAGTGTATCAAGCACGTTTGAAAATGGGTGATTATTTAGCTGAAACAATTAAGCAAACAATAAACTCTGGGGATGTAGATGTGGTCATGCCTATTCCTGATTCTTCACGTCCTGCGGCAATGCAAGTTGCTAGGCAGTTGGGCATAGAGTATAGAGAAGGGTTTTTTAAGAATAGATATGTTGGTAGAACTTTTATAATGCCTGGTCATCAAAAACGGAAACAATCTGTAAGGCAAAAGTTGAATGCGATGAGTACAGAATTTAAAAATAAAAATGTATTAATAGTTGATGATTCTATAGTGAGAGGTACGACATCAAAACAAATAGTGCAAATGGCAAAAGATGCTGGTGCAAATAAAGTTTTTTTTACTTCAGCAGCCCCCCCAGTTAGATATCCTCATGTTTATGGAATTAATATGCCTAATAGGGACGAATTAATAGCTCATGACAGAACAATAACTGAAATAGCAGAAAAACTTGAAATAGATAATCTTGTTTATCAAAGTGTTGATAACTTAAGAAAATCTATAATAAATGATTCTCCCATTCAAGATTTAGAAATGAGTTGCTTTACTGGTTCTTATGTGACTGTAACGGTAAATCAAGAGTATTTAGAATGGGTAGAAAGTGAATATAAGTCTTAATTTATATAATTTTCTAGCCGTGAACAATTTTCAAGATATTCATCTTTTTCTAGATTCAAAAAATCTACTTTTAGAACATTTTTGCCAGAATTAGTTGTTAATTTGTTTAAGTTTAATCTTGCAGATTTATTTTTATTTGTCTCAATATCAATATATTGATTGTTAGAAATAACTTTTATAAAATGGTCATTTTTAAGTTGAATTCTCTCATTTACATAACCTAACTTAGAATTATAAGAATCATAAATTTCATCAACTGTCAATTTAAAAAACTTACCTTTTTTAGAAACTAAATAAACAATATCTTTATCTCTGCTTTTACAACAAGAAACTATTCTTTCTGTAGGTAAAAGATTAACCAATAATAGTCCTAAAGATTGTTTTGTAGTTGGGTTTAAGTATTTATTAGATAAATTAAATTTAAAGATCCTACCAATAGAGGTTATAATTATTAAATATTGCCCTTCGCTGTAAATAAAAGAATCAATAATATTTGTAGAATTTTTTAATTTAGCAATTGAAAATATCCTAGTACTTTTTATCATATCTTCATCAAATAAAACTTTTTTAAATCTTCCATCTGAACTTAAAATGCATAAATAATTTTTTAAATTACTATCTAGATCATGAAAATTTATTATTTGTAGTGGATCTATATTTCCTAAAACTTTTTTATCCAGTTTATAGTCAGTATTTATATTAAATTTCCAATTAATCTGAAGAATTTTTCCGGAAGATGTAATTCCAATAATTTTCAAACTTTTATAGATTTTGCATATAAACTTTTGAACATTTTTATTATCTATAAATTTATTTTCATGATCTAATAACTTTTTATAATTACTATAAATTATTTTTTTGAAATAAAATCTATTATCTACTGATATTTTTGTTTTTTTGTTTATAAGATCTTCTAATATTTGATTATTTATAGTATCAATTTCATCTTCTTGATTAATATCTTTCAAGATTCTTGTTTTTCTTTTGACATTAAATTTTTTCTTTAAATGCTTTAGCTCTTCAATTAAAGTTTCAAGCAATAATTTTCTGTTATTTAGAAGATTACTAAGATATTTCTTCCTTTCAAGTAATTCTTTCATTTCAATTTCTATTTGCTTCCTTTCTAAATTTGTTAATTTTTTTAGAGGCATACTTAAAACTGCATCTGCTTGTTTATTACTTAGGTTAAGTTTCGGTATTAATATTGATTTGGCTTCAGTTGAATTTTCTGACTTTTGAATAACCTCAATAATATCTTTTATATTTTTAGTTGCTATTGAAAAACCCTCTAAAATTGAAAGTTTTTCTGATGCAATTTTAAAAAAATAATTTGTTCTTTTTCTAATTGTTTCTTCTCTAAATTCTAGAAAATAATTTAAATATTTTCTTAAAGTAAGTTGAATAGGTTTACCGTTAACTAAAGCTAGAAATATTGCACCAAAATTAGATTGTAACGACGTTTTTTTGAATAAATTTGATATTACAATTTCAGAATTTGAATCTTTTTTTAATTCAATTACTATTCTCATTCCCTCTCTATCACTTTCATCTCTAATATCAGATATTCCATCAATTTTCCCCAGATTTACTAATTCTGCAAGCTTTTCAATCCACCCGGCTTTACTTATTTGATAAGGAAGTTCTGAAATTATAAGTGCATTTCTTTTATGCTTCCCTTTTCCTAAATTAATCTCTTCATGTTTAATTACACCTCTAACTGTTATAGATCCTCTTCCTTGCTGGTAAACCTCTTTCATTGCATTGTTGCAAATTAATTCTCCTCCAGTTGGAAAATCAGGTCCTAATATAATTTTTGATAATTTTAAGTCGCTTACTTCTTTATCGTTTATCAGAGCAATTAAACCATCTATTATTTCACCTAAATTGTGTGGAGGAATATTTGTCGCCATACCAACAGCGATTCCTGAGGAGCCATTTAATAACAAAAAAGGTAATTGAGCTGGTAATATATCTGGTTCTTGTTGCGAACCGTCAAAATTATTTGAGTAACTGACTGTTTCAGATCCAATCTCTTGAAGAAAACATTCATGAGCTATTGGAGCTAGGCGTGTCTCGGTATATCTCATTGCAGCTGGGGGATCATTATCAACAGATCCAAAATTTCCATGACCATCAAGAGTTGGATATTTTGTAGAAAAATCCTGAACTAATCTAACCAGTGCTTCGTAGACTGCTTGATCTCCATGAGGATGATATTTTCCTAGTACATCGCCGACAACTCTGGCACATTTTCTGAATGGTCTATCTGGAGTAAGTCCTAATTCATGCATTGCGAAAAGAATCCTTCTTTGGACTGGTTTTAGACCATCTCTAGCATCAGGTAAAGCACGTCCGACTATCACGCTCATTGCGTATTCCAAATAGGAACGTTGCATTTCTTCTTGCAACGATATAGAAGTGAATTTTTCCTTAGTCATTTAATAGGCAATTTACAGTAAGCTTTCATAAACTAAATTAAGATTAATAGGTAAATAAATATTTACCAGTATCAATAGTTGGGAAATTTATTTAATTTTTGTTTTTGCAAATAATATTTCTTTTTTAAGTTGAGGAATTTCAAAAAGTTCTTCAGTAGAAATTTGTAGTTTTTCACCCCACAGTTGTTCTTCTCGATAATTAAAGTCAACATAACTTGGTTCTTTATTTAAAGCCTTTTTTGCGAAAACTATTGCTTTATTAATGTCCTTATTTTTTAAACATGAAGCAAGTGCTAAAAGTGGTTCTGCGTTTTCCTCTATATTTATAGCCTTTTTAAAAGAAATAATAGAAAGGTCAATTTTATTTAGTTCAAAATATGCTAAGCCTTTATTGTTAATTGCCTGCCAAAAATCTATTTTAATTTTTATTGCTTTATCAAATTCTTCTATGGCTTTTTCATAATTTTTTTCCATTAAATATATATTTCCTAATTGAAAAATTGCTTTAAAGTTTTCAGGCAGGATTTGAATACCCGAAAGTAAAGAATTTTTTGCCTTTTTAAATTTTGATTGTTTTAAATATATACTACTTTGCGCAAAATATATTTCACCCTTTTTTGGGTTTATTTTCTGTGCATTATTTAGTGAAATTAATGCATCATCATATAATTTGTTGGCTATTTGTGTTTCAGCAAGAATAGTCCATAATGTTTCATTTGTATTATTAATCTTTATAGCTAATTTTGCTAAATTAAGACTATCTTTGATTTGTCCAAAATAAAGAATTTGACGAGCTTGTTTTCCAATTGACAAACCTTTTTTTTGTAAGCTTTTTGTTTCTGGGAAATAATAATATGGTATTAAAGCTTTTAAACTTCTATTAATAAAAATATGGCTAATAAATATTGAAAAAAATAATATTTTTAAAACAGACTTTGTCATATTCTTATTAATTTTTTAGCATTGCTTTTATATTTCTTTTCCACATCCATGGTTTTATTCTTTTTAATGTAGTTCCTTGAAGATTTTCTTTCCATGTTTTTTCATCCCAACTTAATGATTCAATATTAAGATTTTTAACCCATGATTTTGGATATGCTTCAATACTTTTATTGAAAGGAACTTTTTTATTCCAAGGACATACATCTTGGCAAATATCACAACCAGCAATCCATCCATTCAAATTTTTTTCTATATGTTTTGGAAAAGTTTTATTTCTATTTTCTATAGTATGGTAAGCAATACATAATTCAGAATTAATTACAAAAGGTTCTGTTATTGCACTTGTTGGACATTTTTCAATACATTCTTCACATACCCCACATAGAGATTGGGACGAATTGTCAGGGGTAAAATCTTCTGAAAGAATCAAAAAGCCTAAGGTTAGCCATGATCCAAATTCTTTATTAATAAGATTACTATTTTTGCCTATCCAACCTAGACCTGCTTCTTCTGCCCATGCTTTTTCCAGAAGAGGAGATGTGTCAATGCAAATCTTCCACTTGCAATTTGGAACTTCAGAATTAATCCATTTACCTATTTTTTTTAATTTTTTATTAATAACTTTATGATAATCTTCCCCTTGACCAAATTTTCCAATTTTAAATTTTGCTTTTTTCGTGTGTTCTTTACTTAAATAATTAAAGCCAACAGTTAAAACACTTTTCGCTCCATTTAAGAGAGATTCTATACTTTTTCTCCTTTCGGCTTCCATCCATTTCATTTCTGAATGATAATTATTTGCTAACCATCTTTCTAATGCTTTAGTTCTCAGTTTTAGGCGAGAACTTCCTGGTATTGATGCTATTCCAGATATAGCAAAGCCTTCTAATATTGCTCTTTTCTTAAGCTTTTCACTCAATTCTTCTTTATTTTGAATCATATTTACATTATGAATTAGATTCAAATAAATGGTGTTATTAAACTAAGAAACTAATAAATAATTTAAATTTATTAAAAATAAATATTTCCCTATCAAGGAAAAATAGCTAAATTGTTAGTAAAATGAATAAAATTAGGAACTTTAATTTTGGTTGAATCTACTCAAAGTCAAGATTCGAACCTAGGAACTAGGCTCCAACAAGATTTAAAAAATGATCTGATAGCAGGGTTGTTAGTCGTTATTCCATTGGCAACTACTATTTGGCTTTCCTCTATTGTTAGCAAATTTGTTCTTACATTAGTTACTTCAGTTCCTAAACAATTAAATCCCTTCATTACATTAAATCCTTTATTACAAGATTTAATTAACTTAACCTTAGGTTTAACAGTACCTTTATTGGCAATTTTGCTTATTGGTTTGATGGCGAGAAATTTTGTTGGGAGGTGGTTGTTAGAATTTGGAGAAGGTACCTTATCAAAGATTCCAGTTGCAGGAGCAGTTTATAAAACTCTTAAACAATTACTTGAAACTTTTTTAAGTAATAAGTCCAATAGATTTAGAAGAGTTGTTTTAGTAGAGTATCCACGAGAGGGTTTATTTAGTGTTGGTTTTGTAACTGGGGATGTTGGCCCATCACTTCAATCAGAATTGGATGAGAAATTACTAAGTGTTTTTATACCTACTGCCCCTAATCCAACTACGGGTTGGTACACATTAGTTCCTGAATCGTCTGTTAAAGATCTTGCTATTTCAGTGGAAGACGCATTTAGAACAATTATTTCAGTTGGTATTGTTAATCCTGACGAAAAAGATAACTCCTCAAATCCTACTTTTTCGAAATTATTTTCTCAACTAAGAGCCTCTACAAATACTTCATCTACTTAATTAATGCATAACAGATCGTTATCACGAGAATTGTCTTTACTTTCACTAGCCCTTATTAAAGATACAGGAGATTTGGAATTAAATAAAATTCAAATCGATGAAATTTTTGAATCCGCTTTGGATTCTTTAATTAATCACTGTAGAGATGAGTTAGATGATTGTGAAGCAGATTTAGAGAATGTATCGCAACATATTTTAGATAGTGAATTAAAGGAGGGTAGTAATTCTTCTTTTGCAAATGTTCGAGATGAACTCAAAAAAGCTTTTTATAAAATCGAATCAGTCATGAACTCACTTTCGGTTACTTTAGACTTTCCAAAATTGATTGTTTCAAGTAATCAAAATGACATGAGAGAAGACGTAAATCATAGAATTTTAAGTATAGTTAATAATCTACAATCTATAGATTCTGAAATTGACGAAGTAATGGATGGATGGAGATTAAAAAGGTTGCCTAGGGTTGATCGTGATATTCTACGATTGGCTTATGTTGATATTCATTTTTTAAATACTCCTGTTGCAGTTGCATGTGATGAGGCTGTCAATTTAGCAAATAAATATTGTGATACACAAGGTAGAAAAATGATCAATGGGGTTTTAAGGAGATTGCAAAGAGTTAAGGTGAAGTAATTATTTGATATAAATCAATAATTTTTTATAATTTAATTAAATACGATTTAAAAATATTTTATGACTAATAATGAATCTGATAGTTCTCGTGAATGGGCTTCGCAAGCCTATGCTTTATTAAAACAAAAGCAAGAATTAAAAAAACAAGAAGATCAACTAAAAGTAGAGCAATTAAAAGCAGAGGAACTGAAAGTAGAGCAATTAAAAGCAGAGGAACTGAAAGTAGAGCAATTAAAAGCAGAGGAACTGAAAGTAGAGCAATTAAAGGTAGAAGTTAATAAACAGGATTTTTCTAATTTGCAAGATGAGACTGAAGTTAAATTAGGAGAATTTGATGATAATTTCACTTGGTCAGCAATGGTGTTGGCTGCGCAGGGCAAAACAGTAAATGAAATATCAATTGATGAAATAGATTGGTTGAGTAAATTACGAAGAGGATTAGAAGAAACAAGAAAAGGTTTTGTATCAGAATTATTAGATAAATTAGGAGATGATCCACTTACACCAGAATCTTTAGATGATTTAGAAACGCTATTAATTAAAGCTGACGTTGGTATTGATTCAACAGATAAAGTAATTAATTCACTTAGGAAAAAATTAAATGAAGAAGTTGTTGGAGGAGAAGAAGGAATAAAATTTTTAAAAGATGAATTACGAGCAATCATTGAAAAACCAATAAAAAATTCCGGAACAAATATTCTTGTCCCTCAGAAAGGTAAGTTAAATGTTTGGCTAATAGTTGGAGTAAATGGAGTTGGCAAAACTACAACTTTGGGGAAACTTGCTTATTTGTCATCAAAGAGTAATTATAAAACTTTAATTGCAGCAGCAGATACTTTCAGAGCGGCAGCCGTTGAACAATTACAGGTATGGGGTGATAGAAGTAAAGTTGATGTTATTTCGAATCAATCAAAGAATGCAGATCCAGCAGCAGTAGTTTTTGATGCTATTAATGCAGCAAATAAACGTAAAAGTGATCTATTACTAGTAGATACTGCAGGAAGACTGCAAAATAAAAATAATCTTATGGATGAATTATCAAAAATAAAGAAAATTATTGACAAAAAAGTTCCTGATGCAATTATTGAATCTTTATTAGTTTTAGATGCCAGTCAAGGACAAAACGGATTAAAGCAAGCAAAAAGTTTTGCAAAATCTGCAAATTTAAGTGGTGCAATTATTACAAAATTAGATGGTACTTCAAGAGGTGGGGTTTCTCTTGCTGTTTCCGCAGAAGTCAATTTGCCAATAAGATTTATAGGCGCTGGAGAAGGAATAAAAGATTTAAGACCTTTCAATAGCTTTGAGTTTGTTGAGGCTTTGCTTGCTGATAGATAAAAATTTAATTAATTTTTTTTAAAAACGTATTTTTAGTGTTAAAACATACCTATGTCTTCTATCTGTTTTGTCTAAAAATCAAAAAGAAAAATTATTGTCTATTGAGGTAATTCAAGAATTTTTAGAAAAGGATTATGAACTTCCTCTTGATGAGAATGATAAATTTATAGAAACAGTATCTTCATTATCTTATTATTTAAAATCTTTTTCAAATATTAAAAGATTTCTGGATTATATTTCTTTAATTTTAAAACATACTTTTAAGCATCAATTAAGTCTTGTTATTCCTTTGAATGAAAAGGGAGAAATATGGAAAGAAAATATCAATTTTGCTGGGGCAACAAAAAATTTAATAATGGATGGTGAAATTAAAAGTTATTTTAACAATTTTGATTTTTCTAAAAATTTTAAACTAAAAGAAGTTAGTTCTTTTGAAAAAGTTTTAAATAATAAATTTAGAGAATATGTAATTAAGTCTTATAAAGTGTTGTCACGCGGGAAATGTAGAGGATTTGTATATACCTTTAAACAAGAAACTTTAAATGACTCTTTAAAAAATGAGCGTAGTTTAAACTTTATTATTAGTTGTTTGGCGATTGGTTTAGAGAATTATTTGTTAATTAAAACAAAAAAGAAGCATGAAAATGTAGATAGAGAAATTTCTATTGGAGCAGAAATTCAATCCCAACTTTTACCAGATTATTGTCCAATGATTTATGGGGTTGATTTAGCTGCGCATTGTAGACCAGCACTTCAATTAGGAGGAGATTATTATGACTTTATGTCTTTGAAAACCAATATTTCTGCAAAGAGGCGGGAAAAGGCAAGGTGGGCTTTAGTTATTGGAGACGTTATGGGGAAGGGCCTTCCTGCAGGTCTTTTGATGACTATGTTAAGAGGAATGCTAAGAGCGGAGGTTTTGACTGGGTTGCCCCCAGATAGAATATTGCATGATTTAAATCAGTTAGCTATTTATGATTTGGACCAATCGCATAGATTCATAACTTTATTTTATTCGGATTATGACCCTAGAACAAAAAAATTAAGATATGCAAATGCTGCACATAATCCCCCTTTGCTTTGGAAAAGTTCTGAGCAAAAAATTATAAAATTAGATTCAGAAGGCTTTGTTCTTGGTTTACAAAATGATGCTGAATATCAATGTGGACAAATACAACTGTATAAAAAAGATGTGATACTTTACTATACAGATGGTGTAACTGAAGCTTCTAATGCTTTAGGCGAAAGATTTGATGAAGAACGTTTAATTAAATCCTTTTCAAAATTATGTCAACAATCACTTAAATCTAAAGATATTTTGAATAAGATTTATAGAATATTAGATAAGTTTACTGGTAAAAATAGACAATTGGAAGATGATGCTTCCATTGTAGTCTTTCAGTTAGATTAGATTTTTGTCACATATAAAAAAAAATGCTTTATTAGAAGTAACTAAGTTTTGATTAATATGTCTAAAGTTTGGAGTAATAGGTTTGATAGTAGTCTAAATCCTTTTATTGATGCTTTTAATGCTTCAATTAGTTTTGATAAAATATTAATTTTGGAAGATATAGAGTGTTCTATTGCTCATGCAAAAATGCTAAGTAAAACTAAGGTTTTGTCTCCTGGTGAGTCTCTACAGATTATTGAGGGTTTAGAAACTATAAGAAAAGATTTTATTGAAGGTAAATTTTTCCCAGGAGCTCCATCTGAGGATATTCATTATTGTATTGAAGAAAAACTCATTAATTTAATTGGTGAAACCGGAAAAAAATTACATACTGGTAGAAGTAGAAATGATCAGGTAGGAACAGATATTAGATTATGGTTGAGAAAAAAAATTGATAATATTGATATTTTATTGGCCGAATTACAATATTCTTTATTCTCGATTGCTGAATCAAATATTTATACATTAATACCTGGTTATACCCATATGCAAAGAGCACAACCCTTATCTCTTGCTCATCATCTTATGGCGTATCTTGAAATGTTTCAAAGAGACCGTGAAAGGCTTAAAGAAGTTAGGGCTAGGGTTAATATTTCCCCTTTAGGCGCAGCAGCTTTAGCGGGGACTAAAATTAAAATAGATAGATATTTTACTGCTGAGGAATTAGGGTTTGAAAATATTTATAAAAATAGTATTGATGCTGTAAGTGATAGAGATTTTTGTGTTGAATTTGCTTCAAGTTCTGCTTTAATAATGTCTCATTTAAGTAGAATTTCAGAAGAAATAATTTTGTGGGTTACTGATGAGTTTTCTTTTGCGAAATTAACTGATAAGTGTTCTACTGGAAGTAGCTTAATGCCTCAGAAAAAGAACCCAGATGTTCCAGAATTAATAAGGGGTAAAACTGGTCGCGTTTATGGACATCTTCAATCTTTATTAACAACTATAAAAGGAGTACCTCTTTCATATAATAAGGACTTCCAAGAAGATAAAGAGCCAATATTTGACACAGTGGATACTATTTCTTCTTGCCTAAAAGCTATGACAATTTTATTAAATGAAGGAATAGAGTTTAATGTTGAAAAGTTAATGGATTCTGTTCATAACGATTTTTCTAATGCAACTGATTTAGCAGATTATTTAGTAGTTAAAAAGGTTCCTTTCAGAGAGGCATATCAAGTAGTTGGGGATATTGTGAAGTATTGTTTAAGAAAAAACATTTTATTTAAAGATTTAAAATTAGAACAATTTCAAACATTTCATAATGAATTTAAAGAAGATATTTTTGAAAATCTCAATCCTATGAACGTAGTCAAGTCTAGAAATAGTTTAGGTGGCACAGGATTTGATCAAGTAAAAATTGAGTTAAATAATTGGAAGAAAAAATTATTCCTCTAAATCTCAAGTAATTTTCTACAACAAGGGATGTATTGAAGTAGAATGATATAGTAATGTATTTAAACTACTTAATCGGTAGTTTTTATCTTGGTTATTATTTAAAGTTGAGTTTCAAGTGAGTATTTTTGTTGGCAATTTGCCTTTCCGCGCAGAGCGAGAAGACATCTTAGAATTATTTACACCTTACGGTGAAGTTATGAATTGTTCTCTTCCTTTAGAAAGAGATACAGGTAGAAAAAGAGGTTTTGCTTTTGTCGAAATGGCAGATGAAGCACTTGAGACATCAGCTATTGATGGTCTTCAAGGAACTGAGCTGATGGGAAGGCCCTTAAGAATCAATAAAGCCGAGCCTAGAGGCGGCGGTGGCGGTCCTCGTAGAGGCGGCGGCGGCGGCAGAGGCGGTTACGGCGGTGGCGGTTACGGCGGTGGCGGTAATGGCGGCGGTTACGGCGGTGGCGGTAATGGCGGCGGTTACTCTGAACCTGCTTCCTCTTACGCTAATCAATCGTCTGGAGCAGAAGGTTGGGAAGATAGAAGTTATGGAAACTCTTCCGAAAATTCTGAATTTGAAAATAGTAGAAGCAGAAGAAAAAGAAGTGTTGCAAGCAATTCTGAAATCTCTCAAGAAAGGAACTAAAATCCCATTTTTTGAAGCTTTGAAGTATGTTTGCTCAAGTAATCAATATTTAATTCTTGTTTAATCGATTTTGTACTGATTTCATTTCTCCAGATTTTTGCGTTTGGGATACCTTCAACAAGATTTATAAGATGTTTACAGATATCCCAAGATTTTCCTCCATTTTTTAAATGATTTTCAATGTAAGGAACTAATGAAAAAATAATTTCGGAAGCTTTCTTGTTTATAGTATTTTCTCCATAAATCTTTTGATCAATTTCAGACCATCTTAAGGGATATTTATAAGCTGATCTTCCTATCATTACACCATCTAAATCCTTTAGTACTTTTATACATTGATCAATATTCGTAAAACCCCCATTGATCTCAATAACCAAATTGGGATTATTTTTCTTTAAATTTTTAACTACATTATATTTAAGTGGCGGTATAGTTCTATTTTGTTTTGGATTTAGGCCTTTTAATATTGCCTTTCTTGCATGAACCGTAAATCTGTCTGCTCCAGCATTTGCAACTTCTTTTACGAAACTATCTAATTTATCAAAACTATCTTCTTCATCAACGCCAATTCTATGTTTAATAGTAACTGGTATATTACAGTTATTTTTTAGGGATTCTATACATTTTGCGACTTTGGTAGGTTCTTTCATAAGCGAAGCACCAAAGTTTCCGGAACATACTCTTGGGCTTGGACATCCTACATTGAAGTTAATTTCATCATATCCCCAATCCTGAGCCATTTTTGCTGCCTCCTTAAGAATTTTTGGGTTGTCCCCACCAAATTGAATTGATAATGGGTGCTCTTCTGCATTAAAGTCTAAAAACTGCTCTTTTTTTTTTGTATAAATTAAACTCTGAGCTACTATCATTTCAGTGTATAAAAGAGCTTTAGAGCTAATTTTTCTAATTATCATCCTAAAGTGCTTGTCTGTACAATCCATCATTGGAGCAACACTTATTTTGTGTAAATTATTTATAGAATTAGGTGGATAGCTTCTCATTTTATTTTATTAAAGATATTTGAAGATATGAATCAATTTTTATCTAGAAGAACTTTTATTTTAATTCCTACCATGTCAATTTTGAAATTTATTCTTAAACCTAAGAAAGTATTAGCTTCATCTTCCACTTCCCACGAAGACTGGAATTTATCAAAGGAAGAATGGAAAAACAAACTTAGTAAGGAATCTTATTATATTTTGCGTGAAGAGGGTACTGAAAGAGCTTTTAGTAGTCAGTTAAACAATGAGAAGAGGAAAGGTATTTTTTATTGTGCAGGCTGTAATCAGTCTCTTTTTACTTCTGATACTAAATTTGATAGTGGTACCGGTTGGCCTAGCTTTTGGGATCCAATTCAAGATTCTGTAGAAACTAAGGTAGATTTTAAATTAATTGTTCCAAGAACAGAATATCATTGCTCTAGATGCGGAGGACATCAAGGTCATGTTTTCAATGACGGTCCTTTGCCAACAGGTAAAAGATATTGTAATAATGGTCTTGCTTTAAAGTTTATAGCCGAATAAATAATTAGTGCGGCCTTCCGTAACTTGTTTTGTGCGATAATTTCATTCAAAATGATCTTAATGAAGTTTTAGAGTAATGATTGAAAAACAATCAGATAATATAGAAAATCCAGATGAGAAGGTTTTTGAAGAAGTTAATATTAATGAAGATTCCTCAGTAATTGAAAATCAAATCAGCGAAGATAATAAAGAGTCCCCAGAGATAGACGATCAAAAAAATTATGCAGAGGATTTAAAAAATACTATTACTAATAATGATGCAAGATTAGAACAACTAGAAAAAGAGCATGAAACTTTAAAAAGTCAGTATGTAAGAATAGCTGCAGATTTCGATAACTTTAGAAAAAGACAGTCTCGAGATCAAGATGATCTAAAAGTTCAACTTGTTTCTAAAGCTTTAACAGCAATATTACCCATTGTTGATAATTTCGAAAGAGCCAGACAACAACTAAAACCAGAAAGTGAGGAGGCTCAAACATTGCACAGAAGTTATCAAGGACTATATAAACAATTAGTGGAAGTATTAAAACAACAAGGAGTTTCTCCAATGAGGGTAGTTGCGCAACAATTTGATCCTAAGTTACATGAAGCGGTTTTAAGGGAACCAAGTCAAGAGTTTAATGAGGACATAATTACTGAAGAATTACAGCGTGGATATCATTTAGAAGGTAAAGTTTTAAGACATGCATTAGTTAAAGTTTCAATGGGTCCTGGCCAACAAAATTCACAAGAACCTGAAGAAAAGGATAAAGTTGAAGAAGATATTGATTTAGAGAATTCTATCTCTGAAGAAAATTAAATCTTTTTTATGAATAGTTGAGTTTTATTTAATGGCCGACTTTTATCAAATACTTGGTGTTTCAAGAGATGCTGATGCTAATACTTTAAAAAGTGCTTATAGAAAGTTAGCAAGACAATATCATCCTGATGTTAATAAAGATCCAGGTGCTGAAGATAAATTTAAAGAGATAGGCAAGGCTTATGAGGCATTAGCTGATCCTGAAACTAGAGCCAGATACGATCAGTTTGGAGAAGCTGGATTAGGAGGAGCGGCTGGCATGCCAGATATGGGCGATATGGGTGGTTTTGGAGATTTGTTTGAAACTTTTTTTAATGGCTTTGGTGGACAATCTACACAAGGAGGTAGATCACAAAGAAGAGGCCCACAACAAGGTGATGACTTAAGGTATGACTTAAATATTAATTTTAAAGATGCTGTTTTTGGACAACAAAGAGAAATAAATATACCTCATTTAGAAACTTGTGAAGTATGTAAAGGAAGTGGTGCAAAAAAAGGTACAGGTCCCACAACTTGTACAACATGTGGCGGAAGTGGTCAGGTTAGAAGAGCTACACGAACTCCATTTGGTAATTTTACTCAAGTAGCAGAATGCCCAGCTTGTAACGGGGTTGGACAAACTATTTCAGATCCGTGTTCAAGTTGTGGTGGAAATGGTGTTAAACAAGTTAGAAAAAAATTACGTATAAATATTCCTGCAGGAGTGGATACAGGAACTAAATTAAGAGTTTCTGGAGAGGGTAATGTAGGTTTAAAAGGTGGTCCCCCTGGAGATCTTTATGTTTTTATTAAAGTTAAAAATGATCCAAATTTAAAAAGAGATGGTATTAATATTTATTCTGAAATATCAGTGAGTTATCTACAAGCTATTCTTGGAGATACTGTTGATATAGTTACTGTTGATGGGAAAGTTAACTTAAAAATTCCAAGCGGGACTCAGCCAAATAGCACTTTATCATTAGAGAACAAAGGTGTGCCACGATTGGGTAATCCAGTCGCAAGAGGGAATCATCAGGTATTAGTAAAAGTTAAACTTCCAACTCGAATTACAGAAGACGAACGAAATCTTCTTGAGAATTTAGCTTCAAAATATTCTGATCAAACTTCTAACTCTAATAGTGGATTGTTCAGCAAATTATTTGGAAAGGAATCTTGAAGGAAGTTTCAAAGGTATTGGATTTAGAGTCGATTCCTTGTCCTTTGAATGTCGTGAAATGTAAATTAGCATTGGAGAAATTATCGCTCCAGGAAAGTTTAATAGTTTATCTAGATAAAGGAGAACCAGAAATAATGGTTAAGAGAGCTTTAAAAGAAATGAAATATTTTTTTAAAACTATAGAAGAAAATCAAAAAACAATAAAGTTAAAAATTTTGCATGAAAGTTGATAAGAAATATAAAGGTCTTGTTACAAAAAAATTTAATGAATTTTATCTTGTTGAATTAAAAAAAGATGATAACTCAGAGTTAAAAAAGAATTTTTTATGCAAAATCAAGAAGTCTGTAAATTTTAGAAATCAATTTGTTTTCGTCGGAGATGAAGTGATTGTTTATCAAATTGACTTACAAAGTAAAAGAGCAACAATAGAAAGTTTGGTCAAAAGGACTAATCTTTTAGAAAGGCCCTCCGTTGCTAATATTTCAAATATATACATAATTTGTTCTGTTGAAGAGCCAAAATTAAATTTATCTCAAGTAAATAAGTTTTTAATATCTGCTGAACGAATGGGGGTAGAGGTTTCATTGGTCCTTACAAAATGTGATTTGATAACAGAACAAAAACGACTTTTGTTAATTGATAAATTTCAGCAATGGGGATATCGAGTTATAACTTTAAATTTAAATAAACCCGATGATTTAAAAAATTTATTGATTGAGTTAAAGAAAAAAAAATGCTCAATATTTATGGGGCCTTCTGGTGTTGGTAAAACTACTTTATTAAATATGATAATTCCAGGTCTTGATAATACTACTGCACCAGTCTCAAACAAAATAAAACGTGGAAAAAATACTACGAGAAACGTTGAGCTATTTTCTTTATCAAGTAAAAGCTATATAGTGGATACTCCTGGTTTTAATATGCAAACACTTGCAATAGATATTCGTGAATTACCTAATTTATATCCAGAAATTTATAAACAATTAGTCAATGAAGGCATAAATTGCAAATTTCGAAATTGTTTACACGTAAATGATCAGGGTTGTAAGTTAAATAAAAATTTCGAAAGATATACTTTTTATAAAGAAATGATTGAATCATCTAAGAGTCATTATTGTCTAATCCAGGGAGATTAAGATTTAAGCCACCTGTTAAATCATTCATTCTCTCTTTCATTGTTGTAGTTGAACTTTCATGTGCTTTTTGAATGGCTTCTAAAATGTTTTTTTCTATTTGTTCTCTGTTAGCATTAGAAAACGTTTCATTTACTTCAACTCTGAGAGGGAGTTGGTTTCCGCTAATCCATACTTTTATCATTTCATCGTCACTTTTACCTTCAATTTCCAAGTTTTCAAGTTCATCTTGTAATTTCTGCGCATTTTGTTGAATTTCTTTAGCTTTTTTAAAAGCTTCTGTTAGTTGTCCAAAATTTGGAAGTCCAAAACCTGCCATTTGATAAAAAAGTTTCTTTCATTAAGGATAGTCAAATCCAATCATTCTTACTTCCGGTTGAAGAAAAATTCCTTTCTTTTGTAGTACTTTTTGTTGAATTACTGTTATTAAATCTAAAATATCCTTTGAATTAGCAGAAGAATTGTTAATTATAAAATTCCCATGCATAGTTGATATTTCTGCGCCGCCTATCTTAAAACCTTTCAATCCTAATTCCTCAATTAATTTACCTGCATAAGTATCTGTTGGATTTTTAAAAATGCTTCCAAAGCTTGGTAAATGATATGGTTGCGTATCGGTCTTTTTTTTAAGATTGTTTTTCGTAGTTTCTAATAATTGTTCAATATTTCCTTTTGGTTCAAATAGTAGTTTTGCACTTATAATCAGAAGATTATTTTGTTGAAATGGACTGAATCTGTATTGAAAATTGATATCTTTTTTCTCAATTTCAAATGTCTTAAGAGTTTTAGTATCAATAACTTGAACTGATAAAAGATTATTTGCTAATGATAATTTTTTTGATCCTGCATTCATACAAATAGAACCTCCTACTGTGCCTGGAATACCTACAGCCCATTCACCGCCTTGCAATCCGTTTTTTGCAAGCATATTTGACATCGTTGGGAGCATTACACCAGCTTCTGCTACTACAATCCCTGAATGGGATTCAATTTTGATAGAGCGCATGTTTTTTGTACATATAGTTAAACCTTTTAAGAAAATATTATTTATCAATAAATTTGAGCCAGCTCCTATGATTTGACAATTTTGATCATTTAAATTTGACCATTTTATTAGATTGATGAATTCATCAGTATCATTTGGCTTTGAAAAATATTCCGCAAATCCACCAACTTTTATAGTCGTATAATTAGAAAGGTTTATTCTCTCTTCATAATTAATATTTTTCATCAACTATTTAATCATTTAAAGTATTTTTATTAGTTAAGATTGACCAGAGGTTATGACAATCTCCAGCACCCATATTTACGATAAAATCATTTTCTTTTGTTAATTTGAAAAATTTATTTTTAATTTCATAATTATCTTTAAAATATTGAACATTTTTATTTTTTTTGTAAATAAGATCAGCAATTAGTTTTGAATCAATATTATCAGTATTTCTTTCTCCAGCCCCAAAAATAGTTGTTAAATAAATAACATCTGCTTTTGCAAGTTCTCTGACAAATTCATGAATAAATTCTTTAACTCTGGTAAATCTATGAGGTTGAAAAATAGCAACTAACCTGCCATTTTCTGTATTATTATTTTTATCTTTTATAAATAACTTTGCTAAACTTATTGTTGCCTTAATTTCATTAGGATGATGCGCATAATCATCATAAATAATTCTTTTATTAAGTTCACCTCTAAATTCAAATCTTTTTTTCGGTAATTGTAGAGATTTAATATGTTTCTGTATCTCCTTAAAACTTACTCCAATCATCCTAGAAGCTGCTATTGCAGCAGTAATATTAGAAAGATTATGTAAACCTGGAACTGGAATAATTAATGTATCTACGAAATCTCCATTCTCATAATATTCACCAATAGTATTATTTTTATTTATAACTTTTGGAATTATTGAATAAGCAATATTTTTAATTTTTTTATTAGACCATTGGTTACTTGAATTAAAATTATCTCTGGTAATTTTACAATCGAAATTTATTAATAATTTTTTTGAATTTGAAGCAAATTTTTTAAATGATGATAACACTGCATTAATGTCTGAGAAATGGTCACAATGATCGAAATCAATATTATTAATTATTCCAATATTTGAATTGTAATTAGAGATTGTTCCATCAGATTCATCAATTTCTGTAACTAATAATTTTGTATTTTCGATATGGGCATTTGACTGATAAATTGGAATTATTCCGCCAGTTATGGAAGAAGAATCACGGGTGCATAATTCTAATAATGTAGAGAGGAAAGTACTTGTAGACGTTTTTCCATGACTACCTGCTACTGATAATGATATGTAGGATTTCATTATCATTGCAAGAATTTCTGAGCGATGTTTTATTAAAAAATTATTTTTTTTGCAATAAGATAATTCCTCATTTTGTTCTTTGATAGCTGAACTAACGACAAAATTGATTTTCTGACTTTGAAATTTTGAGATTACTAAATCAATATTATTTTTTATTTGCGAATCAAAAATTATCGCGCCTAATTCTTTTAATCTTTGTGTTTCTTTATTTTTTACTAAATCAGAGCCTGAAACCGAGTATCCCTGTTTTATTAATGCTATTGCTATTGCAGACATTCCGATACCACCAATCCCAATGAAATGAAAATGCTCTCTGTTTTGTAATTTTGTATTCAATTATCAACTTTTACTTAAATTAAGATAACTTCTAAGTAATTATTTTGGTATTTAATTTTTACAAAATAGTTAGTTTTTGTTTTCTGAATTAATACAAAACTAGAATTATTTGCTTAATAAATCAAAAAATACTTACTTTATTGCACAAAATTCTGTATGATCAGCAACTTAGGTTAATCATTAGAAAATTTTTTAGTTATGACTTTGCGTGTTGCTATTAATGGGTTTGGCAGAATTGGTCGAAACTTTATGCGTTGTTGGCTTAGTAGAGGTGCTTACACCAATATTGAGGTAGTTGGTATTAACGTAACTTCAGACCCTAAAACTAACGCTCACCTTCTCAAGTATGATTCAGTTTTAGGAAAATTGGATGGTGTAGACATTCAATATACTGACGATACTTTTGTAATTAATAATAAAACAATAAAGTGTTTCTCAGATAGAAACCCAATGAATTTACCGTGGAAAGATTGGGGAGTTGACTTAGTTATAGAATCGACTGGTGTATTTAATACTGATGTTGGCGCAAGTAAGCACCTTGAGGTTGGTGCTAAGAAAGTAATTCTTACTGCTCCTGGCAAAGGTTCAGGTGTTGGAACTTATGTCGTTGGGGTGAATGCTGATCAGTATAAACATAGTGATTATGATATTTTGAGCAATGCTAGTTGCACTACAAACTGTTTAGCTCCAGTAGTAAAAGTTCTAGATCAAACTTTTGGAATTAATAAAGGATTGATGACAACAATTCATAGCTATACTGGTGATCAACGTATTTTAGATAATAGTCATAGGGATTTAAGAAGGGCTAGAGCAGCAGCTACAAATATTGTTCCTACATCAACTGGAGCCGCTAAAGCAGTTGCTTTGGTCTACCCTGAAATGACAGGTAAACTTACTGGTATTGCCATGAGAGTACCTACCCCTAATGTTTCAGCTGTAGATTTCGTTTTTGAATCTTCAAAATCTGTTACTAGTGAAGAAGTTAATAATGCTCTTAAGGAATCTTCTCTGGGCTCAATGAAAGGAATTATTAAATACGGTGATGAGCCACTTGTTTCAAGTGATTATGCAGGAACTAATGAGTCATCGATCGTAGATAGTGATCTTACAATGTCTATTGGCGATAATCTTGTAAAAGTTCTTGCCTGGTATGACAATGAATGGGGTTATAGTCAAAGAGTTGTAGATTTAGCTGAGATAGTAGCTAAAAAATGGGAATAATTAAAAGTGTGAAAAGGACTTATTTTGACATAAATTTTTGTTATTACAGTTTTTAAATTCAACAGAGGCTTTACCTTCGAGAAAAAATCCAATTTCTGTAATAGTCTTATCCGCGCTTAGGAGATTATCTGCCCATTTTCTTGGAAGAGAAAAAACTAGCTCGTAATCTTCGCCCCCAAAACAATAATATTCGTCCCATTTATTTCCTTTAGGCCAATTTTTATGTTTAGGAACTTTTGAATAATCAATAATTGCTTTGCAATTACTTTCAGTTGCTAAATCTAATAATGCTTGAAATAAACCATCACTACTATCAGTACATCCTATTTCTTTAAAGCATTTATTAGGACGAGCTTTTAGTATTTTTTTAAGAAATTGAGTTTTAAGTTTTGGTTTGCAAAATTGTTGTAGAGAACTATTGATTAATGATTGTGTTAAAGCAATGTCACTATCAAAAAATGTTTTACTTTTTATCATTAATCCTAATTTGCTAAGGCCATGAATGCCTGTAGTCAAGATAATTTCTTTTGGTTTGCATGAGTTTCTTCGTAATTTAATTTCCCCCTGTGTTCCGATAGCAGTCATAGAGATTACCTTTTCTTTTCCTACAGAACAATCTCCTCCAAGAATTAATCCTCCAAAATGGTCTAAAGCTAGATTTATTCCTGTATATAAATCTTTAATCCAAATCCAATCTGTTTTTGATGGAACTATTAATCCAATATTAACACCTATAATTTTGCTGCATCCACTTGAGATTAAGTCAGATACATTGCATGCTACGGCTTTCCATCCTACGTCTAAGGCAGAAATCGTATCATCATTAAAATGTATATTTTCAACTAATGAATCAGTATTAATCAGTAAGTTTTTATTTTTAGCTTTAATATATGCGCAATCATCAGAAACCTGATTTTTAGGCATAAATCCGGCAAGCCTTTTAATTAATTCTTTTTCTCCAATATCCTCTAATAATTCTTTATGCATTTAATTCGAGATTATCCATTCCATTTAAAATATCAATTGAAATAATTGTGTCATCTTTCGTAAGCTCTTCTAAAACTTCAAAACCTTCTATTACATAACCAAATGCGGCGTTCCTTCCGTCAATTAAATTGCGACCTGCTGGGTTTAGTTCTGCTTCATATAAAAAGAAGAAAAACTGAGATGATCCATCATTTACTTCTGTACCTGAATGAGACCATCCTAAGGTCCCAAGTGTTGCAAATGGCAAAGTTGGAGTTTCTGTATAAAGTCCTAACTCCTCAAAGGTTTCATTATAAAAAGTTTCGCTTTCGTTAGGTATTCTTATCTCTAGAGGAACATGTCTTTCAATATTTGTTTCAGGATCGATATATCCAATTTCATCACCAACTGGATCACCAGTTTGAAGAACAAAAAACTCTTCAGCTCTATTAATTGGTAAATTATTATAAAAGTTTCTTGAAGATAAATCTATAAATGCACCAGCAGTGAGAGGTGCGTTAAATCCATCTATGATTGCTTGCATATCTCCTTTAGAAGTTTTTATTTTAACTTTTGCTCTGCCAAGTAATCTAGGAAGATCATCAAATTCGCTTGGAATAGCATAAGGAAAGTCATTTGGTAAAAAATATTCCTCTAGTCCCCCTATTTTATCTAGCGCTTCTTTTCTGGTTGTTATGAATGAGTATTTATCTTTAATTTTAGCTTCATCTTGAAGATTATCAAAATCATTTTTAAGATCTAAAAATGTGTTTTCTGCAATTTTTTGTTTTTCAACTGGTAATTCCTCAATAATTCGGCTTTTATATTTTTTTAGTAAAGATTGACATTTTGTAACAGTTTTTGAGAGAGCTGGCCATCTTCCTCCTCTTACAAGGTCACTTGTCTCCTCTAACTTATGTTGAATTTCTTGTAGTTCGACTTGCTTGATAGGGAGAGCATTTCTGAGTATTGCATTTGGATCTTTTACTGCGTTTCCAGTAGGTAAATCAGCCAATACTTGTGTTGGTTTTAAGAAGCAAACTTGTATTAAAATTAAAATTAAAATTAAATAATGTTTGTTCTGATTTGATAAGAAGTTTTGCATAGCACTCTTACAGGTTTATGATCCTTGGGTATGTAATACAGGAATGATTTCCAGTAACGATTTTCGCACAGGTACCACCATCGAGATAGATGGACAAGTTTGGCGCGTAGTAGAATTCCTACACGTCAAGCCTGGGAAAGGTTCTGCTTTTGTGCGAACAAAATTAAAATCAGTTCGAAACGGTAATGTAGTCGAAAAAACTTTTCGAGCTGGAGAATCAGTACAACAAGCCATCCTTGAAAAGTCTAACCTGCAACATACTTATGTGGAGTCAGGTGATTACGTTTTTATGGATATGATAAGTTTTGAAGAAACAAGACTCTCTTCTGATCAAATAGGTAGAGGTTCAAAGTATTTAAAAGAAGGTATGGAGGTTAATGTGATTTTTTATAAGGATAAAGTTTTAGAAGTTGAACTTCCAATTTCTATAACTTTAAAAGTTACGGAAACAGATCCTGGAGTTAAAGGAGATACTGCAAGTGGGGGTACTAAACCAGCTATCCTAGAAACAGGAGCTCAAGTTATGGTCCCCTTATTTATTTCAGTAGGAGAAATGATTAAGGTCGATACCCGTAATGATAGTTATCTTGGACGCGAAAACTAATGGCTATGAAATTAGATCATGATGACCTAGATCGCTTGATAGAAAAAATTTCTAAAAGTGATATTCAAGAATTTTCTCTAGAAGGAGAAGATTTTAAACTTGAAATAAAAAGAAATTTATTCGATCAGAATCATTCAACTAACATTTTGACAACAAACAGTTCTGTAGAGAAGCAAATAACGGCTTCTCAAGCAGCCTCAGATAATATTTCTCTTGCAACTAATTCTGAAGCCTCTCAGGTAGCCCCTCCAGGCCGCTCAGACCTTACGGACGTTACTTCTCCTATGGTTGGGACATTTTATAGAGCTGCAGCTCCAGGAGAGGATCCGTTTGTCGATTTAGGAAGTAAAATTAAAATTGGACAAACGATTTGTATACTTGAAGCTATGAAGTTAATGAACGAAATTGAATCAGAGTTTAATGCTGAAATTGTAGAAATTCTTGTTGAAAACGGAACACCAGTAGAGTTTGGACAAGTATTAATGCGCGTTAAACAGTCTTGAATCATTAGTCAAATCAAAAGCCGCTTTTATCGCCTCAACCATACTTTGAGATTGTGCTAAACCCCTGCCTGCAATATCAAATCCAGTTCCATGATCTGGAGATGTTCTGATAAAAGGTAAACCAATAGTTGTATTAACTGAGTAATTAAGAGCTATAACTTTTATTGGAATTAATCCCTGATCATGATACATAGCAAGAATTCCATTATGAGTTGGAGCTGTTTTATCTCTCCAGGCTTTTGCAGATGAATTCCAGCAAGTATCAGGAGAAATAGGACCTGTTAATTGAACTTCTTTATTTTGTTTACCCCAGCTAATAATTGCGTTCTTAATCCAATCTTTTTCTTCACTTCCTAATATACCTTCTTCACCAGCATGAGGGTTTAATCCCGCAACTTTAAGAAGGGGTTTTTTGACATAGGTTTTGCAAAACTTCGAAAACAAATCTAATTTTGAATGAATTAATTTTGTAGATAATTGTTTTGGTACTTCGCATAGAGGTATGTGTGTAGTTGCTAATAAGGTGTTAAATCTCCAACCAGTTATTGGAGATTTAGCCGTAAATAACATGCCGACATTATTAACTTGACAAGATTCTGCTAATAATTCTGTTTGACCAGAATAATTATGGCCTGCTAAAGCCCAAGATTTTTTACAAATAGGCCCAGTAACCAGTGCTGCATTTGTATAGTTTTGAACAATTTCAATAGCTTTTTTTAAGTAAAAGAAACTTGCATTCCCATTACCTCTCCTTTTTTTATTTATTTCAAATGGAATTTTAATGTCATATATTTGGTAATTATTAGGATCTACAATATTTTTGACTCCTAAAGATTTAAGACTTTTATAAGTATTGTCTAGATTAGTTTTTGATCCCACAATTATAAAATCAACATTATTTGGAATTTCTTTGGAAGAAAGAGCTTTCAAAACAATTTCAGGTCCGATACCTGACTCGTCCCCAACGCTTATGATGATTTTAAATTTGTCTTCGATATTATTACTTTGATTATTCATAATAAAAATTTATATGTTGAAAATTAAAGTTTTATTTGCTTTTAAAAAACTTTAAGTTAATTCCATTAAATTTATAATAAAAAATATTTTGTTTCATGATTTGATTCTAATAAAGCAGTTGTTTAAACCTGCTTTGTAGTTTTTATAAATTAGTTTATAACCTAATTGTTCACATAATAACTTATTTGAAACTCTCCTATTTTCTATCCAAAATGATTGAGCTATTGGTGATAAATCTTTTTTAGCCTCTTCAAATAATATTTTTTTAGGCATTTCTAATCCAAGCAATTGGTAGCCATATCTTATAACTTCAATTTGCGAACAAGGCTCATCATCTGCGATATTAATTATTTGATGAAAATCTAAATTATTTTTATTTTGTATTAAATAAATAATTGCATTTGCAATATCAGCGACATGAATTCTTGAGAAAACTTGATTTTCTTTATCTATCACTTTTATTTTCTTTGTTTTAATAGCTTCTAAAGTTGATCTTCCTGGACCATAAATACCCGGTAATCTGAAAATTTGTATTGGCAAATTTGAATTAATCCATTCTTGCTCACAATTTAACCTCCTTTGACTTCTTTCTTGAAAAGGATTGGGTTGATCTTTTTCACAAACCCAATCACCATGGGTGTTGCCATAAACACCAGTAGTAGAGAGATATCCAACCCATGTTAGAGATAAACTTTTAATTTTATTTTTAAGCCTTTTTAATACTGGGTCTTTACCATTTTTATCTGGAGGTATACAACTAAGAATATGCGTCGCCCCTTCAAAGATTGAATCTTCAGGTATTGAATTACCTTCGCTATTAAAAATAAAACCATTTGGTTTATTTTTTACAGATCGAGAACTTGTTAATGCTATGCAACCTAGTTTTCTGATTGATTTTGCAAAATATTCTCCGCTAAAACCTCCTCCAAAGATTAGGAATTTATTTTTTGTTGTAAGTGGACTTGATAAATCGGTCATAAAGTATTATATATAGTACATATGTATTATTTAGAAAAATGGAGACTTTAATTCAATCTGAGGTAAAACTAAAGATAATTAGTTTTGATAATGCCAATTGTCAAGTTAATGAAAAGTCAAATAATTCAAAATTTGTTTTAGATTTTAAATTCTATCAAAAATTATTTGTAATACTTTTCGCATCGTGTGCATTTTTAATATTTCCTGAATCCCCAAAAGGTTCAGAAGCTTTATGTAAAAAATATCATTCTATAGAGGCATGTAAGGTCTGGTAATTAAGCGGCATTATATTCATCATCAACAACTTCGTCATTTTTATTTTTTTTATTCATAAAGCTAGGATTTGCCCATTGTAATAATCTTATAGCTAATCTTAAATCACCCTCTAACCATGCTCTAATAGCCATAGCTCTTCTAGGATCATAAAATTTTTGTTTTCGATACCAATACAAAGCATTATCATCTGATTTGTCGCCGTTACATGACAAGCATGCTGGGACGCAATTTTCGGTTGTGCTCAATCCTCCCTGACTTCTAGGAATTATATGGTCAATAGATTCCGAAGGTTTTCCACAGTAGATGCAACTTTTCCCCGTAAATCTATGTATTGATTTTCGCCATTGCCTGAATCTGAATTTAGGGCATAAATCTTCTAAAAAGACAGCATCATTAATATGCATTCAGATTATTTAATTTAATTTAATCTTGACGGATTTATGATAAAAGTCAATATTTTCTTGTTACTTTGTAGGCTATATTATTTTGATAAAATATATTTTATGTATATAATTATACCTATTAAATAATATTTAATTCATAGACAAAAAGTAGTTGATTATACTTTTAAGCTTAGTAGCTATATCTATCAAAGGTTTCTTCGGAGTAATCTTTACTTTCTTTTTCTTGCAAAAGTTCTTGTTTTTTTCGCTTTTTTTCTTTTCTATTGTTTTCTAATTGCAGCTTTCTGTCAGGATGAAGTTGATCTAAAAATTGAACACAATAAGAAAACTTATCTCTTTCTCTTACAACTGTTTCAATAATTTGCCCGGCAGCCTGCTTTGGAGAGGTCTTAAAAATACCTCCTTTTTGTTTTTTAATATAACTGTAAGCTGCTTGCCAACTGCTTTCATGATCATTTCCACCATCTCTCATCGTACAAAATATTTCTGCTCCAAAGGAACCTGCACTTGCTTTATTGGCAAATAATAGTGATGGAACAAATATTGCAATTATAGGCAAAATGAATTTTATCTTTCTATTCCCTTTCATTAGTTTTTATCTGTCTATATAAAAAGTATCTTTAATTTGTATTATGTCTAGACAAATTTAAGATTTTATTATTCCAAATATATTTAGCATTTTTACAACCAATGGCAGAATTAAAAGAACAGTAACCAATCTAACTGCATGAAGAGTTGCAACTGCTGCTCCTACTCCATATTCAGTACCAACTAAACTCATACCACTTATCCCTCCTGGAGCAGCACCAAGAATTGTTGTAATTATATCTACATTCAGTAATCTGCTAGTCCATAAACCAATCGCTAAGCCAGTCATTATGAGTGTAAATGTGATTAAAATTGCTGGTTTCCATAAGTTTTGTAATTCAACTAATGAGTCCTTTGTTAAGCTTGTTCCAATAACGGTACCAATACCTATTTCTAATATAGTTCTTGTCCCATTTGGCCATGCGGCAGTCTCAACTTTTCCGCTTATGCTTAAAATGCTTGCACCAATTAAAGCACCTGCAAGTGGAGCTGCAGGGATACCTGTTTTTAAAGCTAGTGCTCCAAAAACGATACCAGCCATTAAATAATAAAGTAGATTTATATTTGACATTTTAAAAATCAACTGTTTGGACATGATATTAGAAATAAATTCAAAGGCTCGGGTATATGTTTAAAATATGTTTTTATTTACTTAATTAATGGTCCTTTATAAAATTAAATATTTAAAAATTAGTTTAATTTTTGCTGCATAAAGGGCCTTCGAGTTGGCATAATATTAATAAAGCACTATTTCTCATGGCTCCACAAATTTCTTACAGAGGTAACAAAAACCCAATTAAAAAGAAATTATCCTTTTTTGAAGGTGGTCATCAACTCGAAAAGTTAGAATTTGCTCTTGCAGTTGCTCAAACTAATGGAGATGAAGAAAAATCTTCAGTATTAAAAGAAAAAATAGTTGAATTAGGTGGAAATGTTGAAGAACCTGGGACTTAGGCTACTTTGCTTATAGATGGCATGATGCTATTTTCAAGGCTTCTCCTGCTTTTTCAGTAGAAATTATATTTTGATCGACCAATGTATTTCCTATAGCGGCTATCACTGAAATGATATCTCTATCGTTTATATAACCTAAATGACCTACTCTAAATATTTTCCCTTTTAAATGATCTTGTCCCCCAGCTAACAAAATATCATATTTATTTTTTATTATTTTTCTAAACTTTTCAGCATCTATATCTTCAATTTGAATTGCAGTAACTGCGGGACTTAAGTGATTTTCATCAGCAAATAATTTAAGATTAAGGGTTTTCGCAGCTTTACTCACTGCTAGTTTATGTCTTTTATGTCTATTAAAAATTTTTTCTAGTCCTTCATCTTTCATCATTTTTAAAGATTCATCCAAAGCAAAAACTAAATTTACTGCTGGAGTATAAGGATTGCTATTGTTCGAAAGACTTTTTTTATATGATTTTAAATTTAAATAAAATTTAGGTAAATTAGAATTTTCTGATGCTTGCCATGCTTTTCCACTCATTGAAACAAAGCTTAAGCCTGGAGGTATCATGTATCCTTTTTGAGATCCTGAGGCAACAATATCTAGCTCCCAGTCATCTACTGGGACATTACAAGCTCCAATACTTGTTACGCAGTCAATAATTGATAAAGCTTTTTTATGATCACGAATATAGGAACTTATTGTCTCTAAATCATTAATTACTCCTGTTGAGGTTTCTGAATGTGTAAGTATAACAGCCTTTATTTCTTTTTTATCATCTTTTTCTAAAATTGTTTTGAAATTTTCCGGATCAAGTGGGCTACCCCATTCCGCATTAATTGTTATTACTTCGAGTCCGAATTCTTTTGCAACTTTTACCCATCTTTGGCCAAACTTCCCATTCTCCCCACAAATCACTTTA
The DNA here is from genome assembly GCA_003210915.1 of Prochlorococcus sp. AG-676-L21. GTDB lineage: Bacteria > Cyanobacteriota > Cyanobacteriia > PCC-6307 > Cyanobiaceae > Prochlorococcus_A. The sequence continues at coordinate 49,591 of QCUA01000005.1, forward strand.
TCTCCCTTGCTTAATGTACTTATCATTCCCGCTTCCATGGCAGCAGTTCCACTACCTGTAATTGTCAAAACATCATTTTTTGTTTGATGTAGCCATTGTAGATTTTTAGTCGTGATTTCAACAAGATCTTGAAAATCTTGACTTCTATGTCCTATGGGATGCTTCCCAAGTGCTTGTAAAACTTTTTCTGGAACTGGTGTTGGACCAGGTATCATCAATGATAATTTTTGTTGTATGGCCACTTTTTAATTAATAGGTCATTCTAAGATTAGTAGTCATAAAATATTTTTCAATTACTTGATTTGAAAAAAGGATTTTCTTTACCTTTATGGGTAACTGGAGCTGCTAAGTCAGCAGTAAAAAAATTAATAGGATTACCATTTGAAGATTATGAATTAATTAGAATTCCTAAAGAAAAAAATCCAATAAAAATTAAGGTTCATTCTTCTGGACTAATTAATAGAGAGTCTTATGCCCTTGGAATTTCTTTTGTAGATTCTGGATTGGATCTTGATTTAACACAAAACTTAGAAATATGGACAATCGCTTTATTAGAAAAAACTCATCAGACAAGTAATAATACCTTAGATCGAATCAATATTATTCCTGGGTATGGTGTTGGTATTGATCAAAAGACTTCTAAGATCTGCATTTCTAATTTCGCTCAACAATTATTAGTTGAAAATTTATTAAATATCATTCCTGAAGGATATACACTGAATTTAGAAATTGTATTCCCAAATGGAAAATTTTTGGCTGAAAGAACTAGTAATAAATCATTTGGAATTGTTGAAGGTCTTTCAATTATAGGTACTAGCGCTGAAACTTTTGCAAGTGCTTCACCTGATCAATTAAAAAATGCAAAAGCTCAGCTAAAACAAATTATTACTAATGAAGTTTGTGACACAATAATTTTTGTTATTGGTGAAAATGGCTTAAATTTAGCAAAAAGTTCTAAAATCAAATTTCCTATTATTAAAGTAGGTAATTGGATAGGACCATTATTAGTTGATTCTGCAATACAAAAGATTAAAACAGTAATCCTTTTTGGTTATCATGGCAAATTAATTAAATTAGCTGGAGGAATTTTTCATACTCATAATCATTTAGCAGATGCAAGAATTGAAATTCTTGTTTATTTAGCTGTAAAAGAAGAAGTTCCACTAGAAATAATTCAAAAATTATCACAATCAAATACGGTTGAAGATGCGTTGTTAGTTCTTGAAAGTTTTAGTCTTTCTATGGCTGACAAACTATGGAATAAATTATCAGATACTATTGAAAAGCGCTCTACAGAATATATAAATAGATATATAAAAACAGATATGAAAGTTGGAGCAATTATCTTTGATAGAAATAGAAAAATTCGTTGGTCAGGTAAAAATAGTAAAGACTATATTTCTGCTTTTAAAGGTTTCTAATTTTAAGTGAGTTATGTTTTTGTAAATAAATTGAGGTAACTTTTAGACATGAGTAAAAAATTACTAAAAAAAGAGAGAGATCCCTCAATATTAATTCTAGATTTTGGATCTCAATATTCTGAATTAATTGCAAGGAGAATAAGAGAAGCAGATGTATTTTCTCTTGTAGTTAGTAACTTTACCTCTGTCAAGGAGATTCAGGATATAAAACCAAAAGGGATTATTTTAAGTGGTGGTCCAAGTTCTGTTTATGAACATAATGCACCTAAATGTGATGCAAAGATTTTTGATTTAGGTATTCCAATTTTGGGTATATGTTATGGAATGCAATTAATGGTTAAAGAATTAGGAGGTGAAGTAACCCCAGCAATTAATAAAGCTGAATATGGCAGAGCACCAATAAATATTGATTGCGAAAGTGATTTGCTATCTAATGTTCAAGACAAATCTATTATGTGGATGAGTCATGGAGATTCTATAAATAACTTGCCTGAAGGATTTATTAAAATTTCTCATACAGAAAATACCCTGCATGCTGCAATATCAAACAAAAAAAAGAAATTATTTGGTGTTCAATTTCATCCTGAAGTTATTCATTCAGAATTCGGAATGATGGTAATTAAAAACTTTGTTTATTCTATTTCCAAATGTAAAGCCGATTGGACTACTGAAACTTTTTTAGATGAAACAATTCCAAGAATTAAGCAACAAGTAGGGGATAAGAAAGTTTTACTTGCTCTTTCTGGCGGCGTAGATTCATCAACCCTTGCTTTTCTTCTCAATAAAGCTATTGGTAAACAGCTTACTTGTATGTTTATTGATCAAGGCTTTATGAGAAAAGGTGAACCTGAATTTTTAATGGAATTTTTTGATAAAAAATTTCATATAAAAGTTGAATATATTAACGCTAGGGAAAGATTTATAAATAAATTAAATGGAATAACTGATCCAGAAGAAAAACGCAAGATTATTGGTAAAGAATTTATTAGAGTTTTTGAAGAGGAGAGTAATAGATTAGGTCCTTTCCAATATTTGGCTCAAGGTACTCTTTACCCAGATGTTATTGAGAGTGCTGGAACGAATTTAGATCCTAAGACTGGTGAGCGAATCGCAGTAAAAATAAAAAGTCATCATAATGTAGGAGGTTTGCCAAAAGATTTACAATTTAAATTAGTTGAACCATTAAGAAAACTTTTTAAAGACGAAGTAAGAAAGGTTGGGGGTGCTTTAGGATTGCCAGATGAAATTATAAAAAGACATCCCTTCCCTGGCCCTGGTTTAGCAATAAGAATTTTGGGTGAAGTTTCTCATGAAAAACTAAACTGTTTGAGAGATGCAGACTGGATAGTAAGAGATGAAATAAAAAAAGCAGGTCTTTATAATGATATTTGGCAAGCATTTGCAGTTCTTTTACCTGTCAAGACTGTCGGAGTAATGGGAGACAAACGGACTTATGCCTGGCCAATAGTTTTACGATGTGTATCAAGCGAAGATGGTATGACAGCTGATTGGTCGAGAATTCCTTATGAAACATTAGAGAGAATTTCTAATAGAATCGTTAATGAAGTAGAGCAGGTTAATAGGGTTGTTTTCGATATTACTAGTAAGCCTCCAGGAACAATTGAGTGGGAATAACAGATAGGTTATAAACCTAGTTATAGGCGCAAAAAGTTGGTTTCACGTGGGTTTCACGTAGAATATTTACTACCTATTTGCAATGGTTTTCGATGGCGGTCTTTCACGTAAGTTTCACGTGATGCAAAAAGTCCGTCTCTATAGAGAAATCATAAAAGAACTTATGTCTCTACACTTTCTTTTTTTATAGAGCGATATTTTTTGATTTATGGGTATAAAAGGCAGAAATACAAAAATCTAAATGGAGTTATAAATCCTTGAATTTACTTTTTTGCTTCAATTGATTCAGAAATCGTAACTAGATATCTATTTTGGATATATCTATTTGATTACTTTTATTAAAAATAAAAAAAAGATACACAAAGTGTTTACCTTCAAGAAATTTAAGTCTTTATAAAGGTTGTCATTTAGCACATAAATGAGAATAAAATAATTTACTTCAAATAAGTGTGTATAAGGGTGTATATGTGTGTTACTATAAAAAGAAGTATTTAAATTTAGTAATTTTTAGTAGGTATATGTTTTGGAATAGATTTCAATTTTCTAGAGACATAGGTATTGACTTGGGTACTGCCAATACTCTTATTCATGTATCTGGGAAAGGCGTAATTCTGGAAGAACCTTCTGTAGTAGCTATGGATTTAGAAGAGGGAACTCCTTTGGCAGTAGGTGAAGAAGCAAAATTAATGCTTGGAAGAACCCCAGGAAATATAAGAGCAGTAAGACCTCTAAGGGATGGGGTTATTGCAGACTTTGACGCAGCGGAACAAATGATAAAAACTTTTATTCAAAAATGTAATGAAGGAAAGGGTCTTTTAGCTCCAAGAATAGTTATTGGTATTCCAAGTGGCGTTACCAGTGTTGAACGAAGAGCAGTTCGAGAAGCGGGATTAGCAGGGGCACGGGAAGTCTATTTAATCGATGAACCTGTAGCTGCCGCAATAGGAGCTTCTTTGCCAGTAACGGAACCAATTGGAACTATGATCGTTGATATTGGCGGTGGAACAACTGAAGTAGCAGTATTGAGTCTTGGAGGAACAGTTGTAAGTGAATCTCTTCGAATAGCAGGAGATGAAATAAATGAATCAATAGCTACCTATCTTAAAAGAAAGCATAATATGGTTGTTGGTGAAAGAACATCAGAAAAGATAAAAATTAAAATAGGTTCTGCTTTCCCTGATGACAGTTTTGACAATACATCTTTTGAAGTTAAGGGATTACACTTATCTTCCGGCTTACCAAGATCTATTGCTTTAACTGCAGGAGAAATTAGAGAGGCTATGACTGATCCTCTTAGTAAAATAATTGAAGCTATAAAAAGAACTCTCGAGCGAACTCCTCCTGAATTAGCGGCAGATATTGTTGAGAGAGGAATCATGCTCGCGGGAGGTGGAGCTCTAATAAAGGGAATTAATGATTTAGTAACTCAAGAAACTGGAATTTTTACTCACATAGCAGAAGATCCATTGTTATGCGTAGTTAATGGCTGCGGAAATGTACTTGATGATTTCAGAAGACTTAGGAGGTGTGTAGACACGGTTGATTTAGGAACTAATTCAATAAGGACTTAATTACTTTTCTGATGAATTTTTTACTAGTAAAAACTAGATAAAAAATCATACTTTAATAAAAAAATTCTTTCTTTTAATATCCACTGAGAAACAATTTAAAAATGAATCAAGAGCAAAGAAAGAAATTACCTAATAAAAAAATAATTCGCTCAGCAAAATTTGAAGCAAAAGAACAATTTACCAAATCTGCATTAGAAAATTTAAAAAATGAAAATGAAAGAATTGTTAATTCATTAAAAGAATCTGGTGAAATCGATTAATTAAATAAAGAACTTTCTACATGATTTATTAAAGCCTAAACGAAGAAAAATTTAAGATTTATTATTTTTCTAATAAATAAAATTTCTCTTCACCAACTTTGTCTGGTTTCACTATTTTACAACCTTTA
>QCUA01000006.1 GCA_003210915.1 Prochlorococcus sp. AG-676-L21
CGTTATGAGAAATGAGCAAAGAAGATGGGAATCTCTTTGTTTGAACGAAATGGCTCTTCATAGAGAACCATTGACTAGTATGTGTCATTTTGAGATCTCTATAGGTAGACATGCTCCAGTCGATATCTCTGCTGATGGAGTCATTCTTTCTACTCCAACTGGCTCAACAGCTTATTCTTTAAGTGCCGGTGGCCCTGTTATTACACCCGACTGTCCAGTAGTTCAATTAACTCCAATTGCCCCTCATTCTTTAGCTTCAAGGGCTTTAGTTTTTAATGATTCAGAACCAGTTACTGTTTTTCCTGCAACCCCTGAAAGATTAGTTATGGTGGTTGATGGAAATGCAGGTTGTTATGTTTGGCCTGAGGATAGGGTTTTAATTAGAAAAAGTAAACATTCGGTTAAGTTTATAAGGCTTGAGGATCACGAGTTTTTTCAGGTATTAAGAAATAAATTAGGTTGGGGACTCCCACATGTCGGTAAACCTAATAAGTAATCTTTAGTTAGATTAGTTTTTTTCCTTTAAGCAAAAATACAGGATTGTTTGGGTCCATTCTTATGCCCTCAGAAATACTTAAGCTTTTATAAGTTTGAATAAGATTTAAATTCACTTCGAAATTATTTTCTTTTAAGGCCTCTTTAAGATCTTTAATTATTTGAATATCAATTATAGGAATAGCTATGATATCACCACAATTCATATCTTTAGATAATTCATTAATAATTTTAAGCTTAGTATTTTTATCACAGCCACCAATAATTATTCTCCTAGCTTTGTTAAGTGAATTAATGTTGTTGGAATTAAATAAATTATTTATATCTTCTTCAAGAATATCTTCGGGGGCAACTCCTAATCTTCTTGCGTTTTCTGAGATTAATTCTTTTGATCCAATTCTTTTATCAATACAAAATAATTTCAAATTAGGTCTTAATTTTAATGCTTCTAAACCAATTGAGCCGCAACCTGCCCCAACATCCCAAATTATGCCATTTTCTGGCAACTCTAAATCAGCTAAGATTTGAATTCGAATTTCCCTTTTTGTTAATAAATTTGGTCTGTCTTCAAAAGTTTTAAAAATATCATCTTGTAATCCAAATAAAGGAAATTCTTTTCCTTGAATATCTTTTTCTTTTTTCAATAGAACAGCAATATTTAAATTAGAAATATCAGTTGGTAATTTTTCTTTCAGGTTAAATTTTCTTATCTTTTCATCTTTAGAGCCTAATTCCTCGCAAACCCAAAATTCATAAGAGTCGTTCAGATTTAGTTCTAGTAAATTATTTTGAATTATTTCTAAACCTTTATTTTTTGAATCTGTAAGTATTGCTAATATTGAGGGCTTTGATTTTAGGGCCTCAATGAATTTAGTTGAATTTCTTCCATGAATACTTACATATATAGCTTCTTGCCAAGATACTTTCAGTTTACTAAATGCTAATTGAAGACATGTATTTGATGGGTAGAAACTTAATTCTTCTTTTGAAAAGTTTTCTAAAAGTATCCTACCTATACCAAACCAAAGAGGGTCACCTCTAGAAAATAAAATTGCGTCGGTTTTTTGAGATTTAAGCCAATTAATCATCTTAACGTCACTTCGGCTAGGGAACAATAATTTTTTTTTGGTTGTATTATTTTTAGCCCATAATTTAATATCTGAAAAATATGGATCTGGAACTGCAATATTCTCTGTTTTTATAAATAGTTGTTGTAATTTCAAAGGGAGCTCTTTAAAGTCAAAAGAATTAATTCCAATAACATGAATTTTTCTTTTTATATGATTCATAAATTTTAAGAGGAATAATGTAAATTATTTGTATGTTTTATTAATTTATCCTAATATTTATAAATTAATAATAAATTACTTGTCAGATAGGAGAAAGCGATTACACGAAATATTATTAACTCTAATTAACAAAGAAAGTAATTTTGAGTTAATAGAGGAAGACTCTAGTGATTTAACAACGAATTTTTCTGATAAAGATACTACGAATTTATCCCGAGTTATAGAAAAAAATCGTAAAATCATAAAAAGGTATCAAGCTCTTGTTAGAACAGCAGTTACTCTAGACGCCCTTATGGATTCTGAAAATGATGAAAATTTTAAAATTAAATAAAAGTATTTTTTTAAAGGGTTTAATACCCTTAGCGATATTAATTTCACTGGTTTTTAACCCACTTAAGGTTTTTGCAGAAATAGCAGAAACAGAAATTAATGGAGAATTAATGAATGCTAGTAGTGAGTTTCTAAGAGATCTAGATTTTGAAACATGGCAACTAGTAGCATATAAGTCGCCATTTTTTGAAAATAAATTGATCTTAAGGGTAATTGGATACCCAGGTAATCTTAGGATTGATCATCCAACTAATTTACAAGTTAATTCTGGAAGGAAACAGTGGTTATTAAACGATAAAACATTATTAAATGCTGAATTAGCTAACGATGGAAGACAAGCTGCTGCGGAATTTGATTTGAATGAACTTATAAATAATATTGATAAAAATAGACCACTTAGATTATCATTATCAGGCGTTTTTTCAGATTTGCCTGTTCCACCTTTCGTCGTTAAAGAATGGAGATCATTAGATTAATATTTTATTCGATAGATGATTAATAGCCATATAAGTGATATCAAATGGATGAAAAGAGCTATTTTTTTAGCATCTTTAGGTAAAGGAAGAACAAGTCCTAATCCAATGGTTGGAGCAGTAATCTTAGATAAAAATGGAAATCTTATCTCAGAAGGATTTCATTCAAAATCAGGAATGCCTCATGCAGAGGCAATGGCTTTCAATAATTTAAAAAAAGATGCAAGAGATGGAGCAATATATGTGAATCTAGAACCTTGTTGTCATCAAGGAAAAACTCCTCCATGTGTAGATAAAATAATTTCTTTTGGAATAAAAAAAGTATTTATTTCTATTGAAGATCCCGACAAAAGAGTTTCAGGGAAAGGTATTAAATTACTTAAAGATGCTGGGATTAAAGTTCATCTAGGATTATGTGAGAAAGAATCTCAAGAACTAAATAAGTCTTTTATTTACAGGAATATTACCGATAACGCTTTTGGGGTTATGAAATGGGCAATGAGTATGGATGGAAGGGTTGGTCTAAAAAATGGTAAAAGTAAATGGATTACAAATAAAGATTCAAGATCATTAGTTCACTCTTTTAGAGCTTGCTTTGACGCAATAGTTATTGGTGGTAATACATTAAGAAAAGATGATCCTCTTCTAACTTCTCGAGGGATAAGAAAGCCTGAACCTTTAAGAGTAGTGTTCACAAAAACTTTAGATTTGCCAGAAAAATCGAATTTGTGGGATTGTACATTAGCTAAGACCCTAGTTGTATATGACGCTTCTACTGCAGATAAAAAATTTCTTAAGAGAATCCCAGAATGTGTAGAGATTGAAGAATTAACCTCTGATAATCCTATACTGCTTTCAAAGTTACTAGCTAAAAAAGGATGTAATAATGTTTTCTGGGAATGTGGACCTAAACTGGCAACTGCAGCTGTGAAAGCAGGTTGTATTCAAGAACTTATGACTTTTATTGCACCAAAGATATTAGGAGGAGTAAGTAGTATGAATCCCTTTTCTGATTTTGAATTTACAGATATGGATCAAGTTTTTAGTTTAAATAAAACTGAAATTAATTTTATCAAGGATGATATTTATGTGAAGAGTAATATTTAATTTAGATATGGTTTTTGATTAAAATATCGTTCGGTTCTTACCCAAAAAAATTTATACAGGTACGGAACTCGTTAGTTTAGTTTATAATAAAGCCACAAATAATAGTAATTATGCCAATAAGACAAGACGATAATCAACCTAATAGGAGATTTGGAATAGTAAATATCATATTAATTGGAGTAGGAGCACTACTTTTATTCAGCAGCTTGTTCCCTAATCAAAATATGCAAATACCAAGAGTTCCTTATTCTTTATTTATTGATCAAGTTAATGATGGTGAGGTTAAGAGAGCATATATTACACAAGAACAAATTAGATATGAATTAAATGGTGCAGAAGAAGGCGCTCCTTCAGTATTAGCAACTACTCCAATATTTGATATGGATCTGCCTCAAAGGTTGGAAAGTAAAGGAGTTGAATTCGCGGCAGCTCCACCTAAAAAACCAAATTTCTTTTCTACTGTTCTTAGTTGGGTAGTTCCACCTTTAATTTTTATTTTAGTTCTACAATTCTTTGCTAGAAGAAGTATGGGTGGAGGCGGTGCTCAAGGTGCATTGAGTTTTACCAAAAGTAAGGCTAAAGTTTATGTGCCTGATGATGAGTCAAAAGTAACCTTCGATGATGTAGCAGGAGTTGATGAGGCGAAGGATGAATTAGAAGAAATAGTTGACTTTTTAAAAAAACCAGAAAGATATACTGATATTGGCGCGAGAATCCCCAAGGGTGTTCTTTTAGTTGGACCTCCAGGAACAGGGAAAACACTACTTTCTAAAGCAGTTGCAGGAGAAGCTGAAGTCCCTTTCTTTATCATCTCAGGTTCTGAATTCGTTGAGCTTTTTGTAGGAGCGGGTGCAGCAAGAGTAAGAGATCTATTTGAACAAGCGAAGAAGAAAGCACCTTGCATAATTTTTATAGATGAATTAGATGCTATTGGTAAGAGTCGTTCTGGGTCAATGGGCGTAGTTGGAGGAAATGATGAAAGAGAACAAACATTAAATCAGTTACTTACAGAAATGGATGGGTTTGCCTCCGCAGATAAACCTGTAATTGTTCTTGCGGCAACAAACCAGCCAGAAGTTCTTGATGCTGCACTACTAAGACCTGGTAGATTTGATAGACAAGTTTTAGTTGATAGACCAGACTTGTCAGGTAGAAAAACAATACTAGAAATTTATACCAAGAAAGTAAAATTATCAGATTCAATTGATTTGGATTCAATCGCTCAAGCTACAAGTGGATTTGCTGGTGCAGATTTAGCAAATATGGTTAATGAAGCTGCTTTATTAGCTGCAAGGGCTAAAAGAAAAAGTGTGGAACAACAAGATTTGAGTGAAGCAATTGAAAGAGTTGTAGCAGGTCTAGAGAAAAAAAGTAGAGTTCTTCAGGATGATGAGAAAAAAGTTGTTGCTTATCATGAAGTAGGACACGCAATTGTTGGACATCTTATGCCGGGAGGATCAAAAGTAGCAAAAATTTCTATTGTTCCTAGAGGTATGAGTGCATTGGGATATACACTTCAACTTCCTACAGAAGAAAGGTTTCTTAATTCAAAAGACGAATTGAAAGGTCAAATAGCGACACTTTTAGGTGGTCGTTCTGCTGAAGAGGTTGTCTTTGGCAAAATAACTACCGGTGCCTCTAATGATCTTCAAAGAGCAACCGACATAGCAGAACAGATGGTAGGAACTTTTGGGATGAGTGAAATCCTTGGACCATTAGCTTATGATAAACAAGGAGGAGGGCAATTCCTAGGGAATGGTAATAATCCCAGAAGATCAGTAAGTGATGCTACTGCTCAAGCTATTGATAAAGAAGTAAGAGATTTAGTAGATGATGCTCATGGAACAGCATTAAATATTTTAAGAAATAACTTACCATTGCTTGAATCGATTTCCCAAAAAATTCTTCAAGAAGAAGTTATTGAAGGGGAAGATTTAAAGAATCTACTTGCAGAAACTAAAATGCCTGCATAGTAGAATCTTGATCTAACTAGAAATTTTCATGCTAAAACCTCATAAGCTTGCTAAAAATAACTTTTTATCAAGCTTGGATTTATCAACTGAAGAAGTTATTCATATTTTAGATCTTGCAAAAAATTTTAAAAATAAAGAATTAAATATTGATCTAAAGAATAAAGTTCTGGGTTTGATTTTTGATAAGTCATCTACACGTACCAGAGTTAGTTTTCAAGTTGCGATGACAAGACTTGGAGGAACCACAATTGATCTAAATCCAACAACCTCACAAATAGGTAGAGGAGAGCCAATTAATGATACAGCAAGAGTTCTAAGTAGATATTGTGATGTGCTTGCAGTTAGAACTTTTAACCATTCAGATTTAGAGGAATATGCAAAATGGTCTAACAAACCAGTTATTAATGCTCTTACCGATTTAGAACACCCATGCCAAATATTGGCTGATTTTTTAACAATTAAGGAGGAATTCCGTGATTTCAAAAATGTAGTTTTGACTTTTGTTGGTGATGGTAATAATGTTGCAAATTCACTTATTCTTTGTGGAGCATTATTAGGAGTGGAAGTTAGAATTGCTTGCCCTAAAGGTTATGAACCTAATGAATCTATAATCAAAAAGGCAGGCGAAATTTATAAAGATAAGAATTTATTGAAAATTACTAATGATCCACATAAAGCTGTTTTAGGATCAAATGTTTTGTATACAGATGTATGGTCCTCTATGGGGGAAGAAAATCTTAAGGAAAAGAAAGATAATGATTTTAATGGATTTACTATTGATAGTAATTTAGTAAGCAAAGCCTATAAAGATGCAATTATTCTTCATTGCCTTCCTGCTTATAGGTCTAAAGAGATAACAGATGAAGTAATTGATAGTAGGCAAAGTAGAATTTTTGATCAAGCGGAAAATAGAATGCATGTTCAACAAGCTCTTTTAGCGTGTTTGCTTTCCTAAATGTACTTGCACTAGTAACTGAAAAACGATACAAATGTATTAGTGAACATTTGTATTGTGGTTAATTCTTCTGAAAATCTTACAGAGGCTCAAAATGAGCTTTATGGATGGATAAAAGATTATATGAAAGATTTTCAACACAGTCCATCAATAAGACAAATGATGCAGGCGATGGGATTGAAATCACCTGCTCCAATACAAAGCCGTTTAAAACATTTGCAAGAAAAAGGTTATATTTCATGGCAAGAAGGTAAAGCTAGAACACTTCAATTAATTGATGAAGTTATCGAAGGTATTCCAGTTATGGGATCAGTAGCGGCAGGAGGTTTAATTCAAACTTATTCTGATGTGAATGAAAATTTAGATATTTCTGATGTTTTAAAAAAGAAAAATATTTTTGCCCTTACAGTTAACGGGGATTCAATGATAGATGCCTGTATTGCCGATGGAGATATGGTTTTGATGGAGCCCATAACTGATTCATATTCATTGAGAAATGGAACAATTGTCAGTGCTATGGTTCCAGGATTAGGAACAACGTTAAAATATTTTTTTAAAAGACGAGAAAAAGTATTTCTTGAGGCAGCAAATCCTGCTTATGAACCAATTGAACTAAACTTAGATGAAGTTGTTTTTCAAGGAAAACTTTTAGCAGTATGGAGGAAAATATAAAGTTTATAGTATGAAAATAAAATAATTTTTTTTATATTTCTCAATTAACAAGATTATAGAAAAATTAAATTTTTTATTATTAAAATCTTAAGAAGGATTTAATTTTTTTACCTCTATTCTCTTTGCATATCTAATCTTTTTAAACAGCAGTTGATATCGAACATTGAGCTTTGCAATCAGGTTTACAAGCTAATGTTAAAAATATCTGAAAGAATTAAATTTACTTATCTATAAACTAAATATCTTATACAAATTATTATTAAAAAATAAAAAACCAATTTGATTAATATGAAACTATATTAAACTTCTATAGAAGTTTTTTTGATTTAAATTTTAAAAACTTACTATATGAATCAATTAAAAAGATCATATAAATAAGTAATTCCAGGAATTCATGTTGAATGATTGGAGCCTCTTTAGGAGGTATTGAATTATTCAGATATATTGAGTTTATTACTTCTAAAAAAAAATAAGATAGGAAATATATTGCATATTTTTTTTCAAGAAAATACAAACTATAGTTTTTAAAAAATGGAAAATAGGAACCATAAGCAATAAAAACTAATGCTAAAGAAAATAATATTGTCTGAAAATATAAACTAAATGATATGTTGAGTATTGGAATATTATTGAATTCAATTGTTTTATAAAGAAAAACTAAATTATGTAAATTAACTTCTTTTTGATAGTTAGATATGTTAAAAAATCCAATTAGACCTTTTGTGAGGAAACTTATTTCTTCATAAAATAAAAATAATAATGTTCCCAACCTCAAGAAATAACAAATCTTTGCCCCTTGTTTAAAAAATACTTTTCTACATTTAACATTAATTATTATTGCTAAGAAAATTATAATTAATTGCACTAATTCATTTATAGAAAACTCTCCTCCCAGAAAATTAGACAACTGTATGAAATCAAAACTTGTTTCTATTACAAAGAATATTACAGAAAATAAAATTATAAATCTTATGATCATTTTTTAGAGCTCTTATTTAAAAGTAAGAAATATAAGAATAGTTATGATTTAATCAAAAAATTATTTTTTTTGAAATTATTAATAATTTTATATTTCTCGAATGTTGCTCAATAAGGAACAAATGTATAACTTAAAAGATCAAATATTTTTTTAATCAATAAATTTAGCTATCACTCAAATAAAAAAAATCACTGGTGAGTTATTTTATCTTTTTATCTTTCTTTTTTAATTTCATATAGACTCTCTATTACTGCATTTAAAACATATTCTTTATTTACTCCTAGCCACAAGGGTATTCTTGAAATTCTATTGAATATTGATTCAGTATATTTTAATTTTTGACTTGTTAAATTAAATTTTTTCTTTGCATAAGGGGAGTTATGGAGAGGAATATAGTGAAAAACTACCATCACTTCCTTTTCTTTCATTTTCTTAATAAATAAATCTCTTTCAAAATTATTTTTGTGAATCAAATAGAAAATATGGCCGTTATGTTCACTATCTTTTTGCAACTTTGGAGTTAATACAAAACCTTCTTCATTCATAATTTTTAATCCATCTTTATAGAAATTCCAAATTTTTAATCTTTCTTGCGTAATTTTCTCTGCTTGTTCCATTTGAGCAAAAAGAAAAGCTGCTGTTAATTCTCCCGGAAGAAAAGATGAACCAATATCTACCCAAGTATATTTATCAATTTTGCCTTTATTAAATAATGATCGATTTGTTCCTTTTTCTCTAATATAGTTGGCCCTCTCTTCAAACTTTTTATTATTTATAAGGATTGCCCCACCCTCTCCTGAAATAATGTTTTTAGTTTCATGAAAAGAGTAACAACCTAAATCCCCAATAGAACCAAGTGCTCTACTTTTATACTTTGACATCACTCCTTGTGCCGCATCTTCAATAATCAATAGGTTATATTTCTTTGAGATTTTTATTATTTCATCCATTTCGCAACTAAAACCTGCATAATGGACAGGAACTATGGCCTTCGTTTTCTCATTTATCAAACCTTCAATTAGTTTGTAATCCATGTTCAAATTATTTGGTTCTATATCCACGAAAACTGGTTTGCCCCCTCTTAATGCGAAAGCATTAGCAGTAGAAACGAAAGTATAAGATGGCATTATTATTTCATCGCCATTTTTTATATCTGCTAGTATCGCAGCCATTTCAAGAGCAGCTGTGCATGAATTGGTAAGTAGAGCGGAATTCGTCCTTGTATTAATTTCTAACCATTCTTTACATTTTTTCGTAAAGAATCCATCTCCTGAAAGTTGTCCAAGGCTATTTGCTTTCTTTATATATTCTATTTCCTTACCTGTTAGGAATGGTTTGTTGAATGGAATCACGAAATTAATTTTTCAAGTAAACCTACATTAAATAATGTATAGATCTTCTACTATAAATTATTTTAATAGTATAAAAAAAATTATTTTTAATTTTTATTCATTCAAATATTTTTATATTGCAGTATCTTGAATATAAAATAATACAAATTTTTTATAAAAACATGCAAAAAATTCTTAGAAATAAAAAAATTCATGTTTAATATAATATTGGCATCTTTATCAGTTGGGATAGGTTCTTATATCTTAAGAAAAGGCGACCTATTTGGAGTTATATTCTTTTTTTTAAAAAAAAATAATATTTCTTCAAATACAATTTTTTTGACATTGGGAGGAATATTTTTAAATTTAATTGGGATATATTTTTGGCAGGAAAGCTCCAAATCTAGTCTTCCTTACCAATTAGCATTTAGTTTGTATCTATCATTAACAATAATAGTAGGAATTATAATAAGCATTGTTTTTGAGAAGATAGAATTTAATTTAAATTTATTTTTGGGATCGATATTGCTTGTTACAGGAATAATCATATTATCAATTGATAATTTTTAACTATTAAGATTATTTTTTTGTGAAAATTAATTTCATATATGGAAGAAAATTTGGGAATAAAAAAATTAATCTAAACAAACCAATATTTTTTAAAAAAATACTAATAAATCCTAAAATCTTTTGTCTTCTTCTGAATTGCTCATCTTCGGTAAATCTAATTATCATTTTTTGCATGATAGATAATTGATCATATAGCTCATACTTTTTTAAAAAAAGACGTTTGTATTCAAAAATAATTTCAGATTTTTTAACAAAGTTAAGTGATTTCCAAAGTCCCCTACATTTATTATTTTTTTCAAATTTATTTATAAATTTCTTGAAAATTAGGTAAGTTAATTTTTTATTTATTATTATTGGAATTTTGAAATGACTTTCAAATGGGAATCCATTATTAGGAGCTAAGATTACAAGTTTGCCATCTTTTCTGAGCCAAGAATGAGATATTTTTAAAAAGTTTCTCCAATCTTCAAGATGTTCAAAAACATTTATACAGAAAATTAAGTCATATTTTTTTGAAGGTTTGAATTCTTCAAAACCTATATTCATTATTTCTATATTTTTCTTGGATAATTTAGAATAAATTTTTTTTAATGAATGAAATCCATTACCAAAAGGTTCAATACCCTCAATATTAAGGTTTTTATATTTTTCTGAAAGCATACTTAATAGGATGCCACTGCCAGAACCAACTTCTAATAAATTTCCATCGTCTTTAATATTGTCGCAAAATTCTTTTATTTGAGAAAAGCCAAAGAAAGCTTCACTAATCCAAATTTCCGAATTTTCAATATTTAATGATTGTATTATTTTTAATATCTTCAAATCATATTTAGTTGAGTTTTTCTTCAATTATATAAAGAGGACGATTTTTAGAAGTTTCAAATATTTTACTTACATAAAGACCAACAACACCAATAAAAAATATTATGATTCCTGTTGAAAAGAATAAAGTTATTATGAGCGAGGCAAATCCTGAAACACTAAAAATATTTAAGAGGGCCATTATTGAATAAATAATCCCAAAAGCAAAAGAAATCATTGAAATTATGAAACCTAGCTTAATTGTTAATTTTAAAGGTTTATCAGAAAACAAAAGTATATTATTGAAGGCTAATCTAAAAAGTTTTCGCTGATTATAGTTTGATTTATTAAGGAATCTTTCTCCATGAATTACGTTTAAATCATATTTAGAAAAACCTACCCAATTTATTTGAGATGGAAAAAATGGATCTTTATCATTAAGTTCAGTTATAGCTTTAATAACTTTTCTATGGTAAATACCAAAATTAGCTATTGATGAATCTTGATTAATGCCAGTGAAATATTCATATATCATATAATAAATTCTGGATATATATTTTTTATAAATATTATCTCTTCTATTTATTCTTCTTGCTCTGACTATTGGATAACCTTCTTTAGCTTTTCTGTATAGATTTTTTATTTCAGATGGTTTGTCTTGTAAATCACAATCCATAACAACAATCCAACGACCCTTTGCTTTTTTAATTCCAGCTTTAATAGCTACATGCTGTCCAAAATTTCTAGAAAGTTTTAAACCTTTTACCAAAGGATTTATTCTGCAAATCTTCTTAATTTCATGCCAAGATTTATCATCACTTCCGTCCTCAACTAATATGATTTCATATTTTTCCCCTAGAGAATCGCAAGTTTCTGAAACATCCCTCACTAATTGATTTATTATTCCTTCTGCCATGTAGACCGGCGAAACAATACTTAACTCTAGTTTAGATGCTCTCTCATTTTCATTCATAATATCTATTTAATTTTAGATACTCATAACTTAAATCAATTTAGCAATTACTTTGTAAATATTCATTATAAGGGACATAAAAATATCTTCAATTGATATTTTCTAACTTTTTATATGAGAAATTTACTACTAAATCTGAAAATTTTTAAAACTTTTGAGAATTGAGATTGTTACTTTTTTCTGGTTCTTTGCAAAAATTAGTTATTCTTACATTTCTTTTATCACCATTTCAACTCCGGTCTTTATAGTTTTAAATAATTCTCCGGCATAAATTATTTTTCCAAAAAATAATGAATAATTTGAAAATATTACAAGCTTGTATATTCTTTTAAATAAGATAACTTTAAAAAAAGAAAAGATTCTTAAACTAAAAGAACTTTTATATAAATAGGTTTCAATAATATGAATCTAATTAATTAAGAAGACTGATAGTTTACCTTAATTTACAAATCATTGAAAAACTGATTGTTATAAATTTTTTTATTTTAAAAATCATAAATTTTATTTTAATTTGTGTATACAAATTCATTTAAGATAATAAATAAGAAAAATTTAAAATACATCTCATAACATTTTATGGCTATGGTTTTTTTTGAGACAATAATAAGAGAATGGATCAATCTAAAAAATTTCTAATCTCAATCCCTAAAAATAATTTGAGGAATTTAGGTTTTCTAAAAGTTTTGAAAAAATTCTATTACTTTCTTTAAATGTATATTCTAGGAATATGTAATGATGAAACCTCTTCTGCTTGTTTGATGAAGGATGGTGAAATAATTTGCGCTGCTTCAGAAGAGCGATTCACAAGAATAAAATTAGATAAATCATTCCCCGAACACTCTATTAAATTCTGTTTATCTTTCGCTGAAATTGAACTCTCAGAAGTAAATGTTGTCGCATATGCATGGTCAAAAGGTTTCCAACAAAGTCTACTTACAAATTATGTTGAACTGGGAGGAAGGTATCCAAGTAATAATAATATCAATAAAATTATAAAAGAAAGAATTCTGTGGGAGATCGAGAGAGATCAAAAGAAAAGGTTGGAATTTGACAATTGGGTTAATAATTTTATTGATCATGCAAACCAGCAAGTTATGGATTTTTACCATCATGATGCTCATGCTGCAAGTGCATCTTTTGTCTCGCCATTTGATAATGGATACGTTTATACAAGTGATGGTAGAGGGGATTTTGAATCTACAACAATACATAAATTTGATCGTTTCTCAGAAAAAAAATTAATAAAAGTTTATTCAGCTACATCAATAGATTCCTTTGGATTTTTTTATGGACGAATAACTGGTCTTTTAGGTTTTAAGCCAATGCGTCATGAAGGGAAAGTTACTGGACTTGCCGCATTAGGGGAGCCAAGTAAAGCAATTGGTCTTTGTAAGCAAATGATAAATGTAAATGAAGGAAAAATAATTGCTAATTTAGGAGATTATTATCGACCATTCTTTGAACCATATTCTGAATCGCTCAAAAAAGAAATACTAAAATATTCCAAGGAAGATGTCGCGGCAGCAGCTCAAAATCACCTTGAAACAATGATGTCAGATTTGCTTGATTATTATTTAAAAGTTGACAACGTTCGAAATACAAACTTGATGTGTGCAGGAGGGGTTTTTGGGAATGTAAAAGTTACACAAAGATTAAAAGAAATGCCCCAAATTAATTCTTGTTATGTTCATCCACAAATGGGTGATGGGGGTCTATGTATTGGTGCTTGTGCACTAGCCTTAGAGAAAATGAAATTATTACAATCTAAAAATAGAATAAGAACTAAACAGTTAAAAACAATGTATTTGGGGCCTCATGCAATATTCAGAGATAAATCCCACTCATATTATTCTAAAAAATACCATAGTGAAATTATTCCTTATAAAAAAGCACCAATTAAGTTTGCTCAATCTTTAAAGAAAAAAAATGTAATAGGTTTAATTAACGGCAGGATGGAATTTGGACCAAGGGCATTATGTAATAGAAGTATTATTTTTGGAACTTCAGATAAAAAAATTAATAATTGGCTAAATCAAAGAATGCATAGAACAGAATTCATGCCTTTTGCTCCAGTGATACGTAAAGAAATAGCTCATAAATGTATTGAATACTTTAATCCTGATGATGTAACCTTTAATTTCATGACATCGACTGCCATTTGTACTGATCAATTTAAATTAAATAACCCTGCGGTAGTTCATGTAGATCAAACGGCTCGTCCGCAAATAGTTACTAAAAACTCAAATGAATTTATATGGAATGTTCTTATTGAATGGGAAAAAATAACTTCTGAATGCTCGTTAGTTAATACTTCATTTAATATTCATGAAGAACCAATAATTTGCGATGTCGATGAAGGAATGGAAAGTCTCAATAAAAACGTAATTGATCAGCTATGGTTTATTCAAAATAATATTGTATATGTATACTCAAAAAAAGAAATCTAGGAAATTCTTTTATTTAAATAATGCGTTAGGTTTTACTTAAAGAAATTACTATAATAAATGAAATAAATAATCCCTTTTTTTATAATCAATATAATCAAAAAGTTTTAACTTCTTTTTCAAAATCAGAGCATAAAATCATTTGAATAAGCCTTCAGAAGGGTTAGATAAAGTTATATTAGAACTTGTTCATATTATCAGAATAACTTATAGTCGATAAATCTAAATGGTTATAAAATTAAATTATTTTATTCAATGAAATTAACATTGTTGGACTACAATAATTTATACATTATTAATTAATGTATATTAATTTTAAAATTTTTTATTTTTCATGCGTAAGACAATATTTTTTTTTGAGTCATTAAATTTAAAAAGTAAATGGATAATTATATTTTTCTTATTAGTTTTGCCAAGAATAATTTATATCTATTTAAATTCAATTACTACGGATGACTCTATATTTTATCTAAATGTAGCTGAAAATATAAAGCAAGGATGTGGTTTTGCTTTTAAGAATAATTTAGGGGAATGTCAATCTTTAACCGGAGGTTATTTCCCCGCTTATCCATATTTTATTTGGTTTTTAAAATCAATAAGCTTCTCTAATAAAATGATCCCAAGTCTGGTATCAATATTTGCAATTGGTTCTATTATCTATTTATTACATACTCTTTATAACTATGGATTAGAAGAAAGAAAAATTTATGCTTTAGCTTTCATTCTTGGTTTTTCTCCAATATCATTTGGATACTCAAGATATTTATTAATTGAGCCTATAATTTACATTTTTAGCGTTCTCCTTTTAGCTGAATTCATAAAACTAAAAACAAATCCAAAATATTTTAAATATGTTTACTCAAGGATTATCATATTTACAATTATTTCAGTTTTTTTTAAGCCAACATCTATTATTTTAATTATTCCTCACTTCCTTATTACTATATATAGTTATGGAATTAAGAAATTTATAAATGTTTTTCTTTTGTTTTCCTTACTTTTAATGCTCTTTATTATTCCATGGGGATTAAGAGATATAAAATATGGAAGTCATATCCCTTTTAAAATTAATGCTAGTAATGGGCCTGAGAATATTCGAGGATTTAGGAGCTGGTTGTCTTCATTTTCCTTAACTGAATATGATCACGCATCTGCTCTATTTCCTATTTACAATAGAAATAGTGGAGATAGAAAGAAAATTGTAATTAATACTAAATGGAATCCTTTTATTTCTGAAAATGATTCAGACTTAAAAAAAATCAAACAAATATTAAATGAAGATGATCCATTATTAAAAAGAGGATTTACTAAAGATGAAGAAAAGATTTTTTATAAGTTAGCTAGGGATAGGTTAAAAAAGAACGGTATTTTTGGAAATACTTCTTTATTAATGATCAAATCTTTAAGTCTTTTAATAAATCCTTTAAATTCTTGGGGCTGGCCTTTACAGGTAGGATTAGATTCAAAATTTTATATATTTAATGGTTCATTCATAACAAAGATTTTGTTTAAATTCCTTATTTTTGTATATAGATTATTTCTATTTTCGCTTTATTTTAAATATATATTTGCATTTATGAGACTATTAAATCCTATCAATATTTTTTCTAAAAATAATTATAATTTAATCCAAAATAACTCAATTCTTATTGGAAGCTTCTTATTACTTAGTACAAATTTAATTATGTTTGTTGGAGTCTTTAACTTATTAGAACATAGATATTTTTATCCAATTATGCCATGGATTGAATTCTCAGTATATTTCACATTTATAAATAATAGTTTTTTTAGGCGAGTAAGTTAGATTTAAAAGTTTATTTAAAAGTTTCTAATATGTTTAAATTTGTAGGGAAATGAATGGTAAAATTACTCTAAAAAATAGAAAAAGATAATTTTGGGGATATTATTTATATTCCTGAAAAATTAAATTAATAAAAATCTAAACTTATTTAATCAAAAAATATTTTAACTTTTTTACAAGAAATATCAAAAATACTTTATTAAATCTAATAATAAGAAGTAGATTTAAATTGTTTAAATCAAAATTTAAGTTTTACTATTTTTTCATTAATATTTTTTAATTTGGTTATCAATATGCGAATTATTCCAAAAGTATTTAAAAGAATTCATAAGACTATATTCAAACCTTCAAAATTTAGAGTTACCTATAGCTTCATATTTTTTGGTACAGTCAATACCTTGATAACAAATATTTTTTTACAAATTCTTATAAATTTGTTTCCTTTATGGATATCAACATTTTTAAGCCAACTATTATGCTTAATAATAGGTTTTTTTACTTACTCTTTTTTTGTTTATCAAGTAAAGAAAATATCTATAAAACAATTCATGAAATTTTTAATCCTATCAATTTTTTCATGGAATTTAAACGCAATTCTCATTTTATTTATGAATAATATTTTAAATATAAATATAAGGTTATCAGCCTTATTAGCATTGCCATTTATAGCTTTACTTTCATTTTTCTTCCAAAAACGATACATATATATTAAATAAAAAAAGGTATCTATTTGATAAGAATATTACTTTAGTTTTAAAATATATAAATAAATAATAAGTTTAATGTTCTATTTTTTTAATCTGCAATAATAATTGATAAAGATTATTGTTTATATTTGAAATTTTCAAAGTATTAAGATATTTATTTATTACCTATATTTATTCTTTACTAATTTGACCTTATCAAGAGTATCAATTAGAAATAGGGAATATAAAAAGAATTCAACTAACTCTAAGTTTAAAATATAACCTGGATTAACTTGCATTAATGTTCCATAATATACTGTTAATGAAAAATACACCATTGCATTAGATAGAGCTAAATTTAAAAAATATAAATTACTATAAAGAGAGTTTTTCCTTTCAAGAAATATAAAATTTAATTTATTAAATTTCTTAAAAAATGAACCATATCCAATAATAAAAAGCATAAATGATATTAGAAACGTTATTAAACCAACCTTGCCGAGGATTGGAAAATAATCGAATATATATATATTAAGAAAATTAGAATTATGGAGATTAAGCTCATTTTGATTGTTAAAAGAACTTAAAAAGTTAAACTTATCTTCAGTCAAAAAACTTAATTCTTCGAAAGTTAAGAAAGAAAATAATAAAATTTTTAAATAATATGAGAATTTATTGTAATATTTAATAAAATATTTGCGATTAAAAAAAATAATTCCAATTGTAATTATTAGAATTAATACTTCTCCGATAGCAAATAAAGAAAATTCACTTACTGAGAAGAAAAAGCTTTTAATACTAATATTTCCACTATTCCCTTCATAGATTATGTTACTTGGAGTTTTGGTACGTATTAAGTATGAAGAGTTCAAATAGTTTGACAAGAAAAACAATATTGAAACTAACGTTATAAAAAATGAATTCCTATTAGTAAATTTTCTAATAAATTTTTTCATAATTATAAGATTAAGCTATTTTTTAGAATCCAACTAATTATTTCAAAATAAAGAATAAAAACAATAATAATTTATATTATTGTTTATTTTGAAACACAAAAGGAAATTACTCAATGTAAATTTCATCCATAATTGCAAGTCTTATATGCTTTTGCTTGAGCTTTATCAAACCAATTACTACAGAATTTAATCGAAGCAATTGCTATAAACACTCAGCTAAATATATAGGTCATTTAATTTTTATAATATGCGTATTTTTTGTAATTGGATTCTTAATTTCACCATTAGGTCTCTTAGCTTTATCAAAATATTGTCTTTTTAATTTCAAATAAAAGTTTTTTAAGGTTTCTTGGCTTTGGTTGTGGGTTAAGTAATTCGCAAGCCACCTTAAAAGGAACCTTAAGGCCCTTTAATATTAATTCCCTTACATCATTTTTACTCTCTTCATAAGATTCTGCATAAGCAATCCATAGACCCTGACTTTTAGATTTAATTTTCTTTTCACTATTATCCTTAGTGATCTTATAAGTCTATGCTAAAGGTCATTTCCTTTTGTAAATTAAATCGTGTAAGTCTTTAATTCATGTTTTTATGTCTAGAGAATTTTGTTGTATAAATTCGATAGATGTTAAGATTGATACTCGAGGGTTTTCATATTGTAAAACGTTATTGATCCTTTGAGTTGTTTGAAGCTTTTATAGTTTGCCAGACTTAATGCCTCGAATACTCCATACTTTGCGATTAAACATTCGAACTTTTTTGCGCAGAATTTGGACCCACTCATCATCTCTGTTGGCCATTATCTTTTGTAAATCAATCTTGCGCAAATTATTGCGCAGAATTGGTTATTACAAAAACGGACAACATATGACAACTTGGACACTTGGACAGGTGAGTCTCACTCAAATCGATTGGTAAATAAGAAAAAACTCTTCATGGGGCCATAGCTCAGCTGGTAGAGCACCTGCATGGCATGCAGGGGGTCAGCGGTTCGAGTCCGCTTGGCTCCATCAGTATTTCTACTATCTATTATATCAATTGCTTTGAACTATTTATCAAAGATAATTGTAGGTTTTGATAGGGCAAAATGCAGCCACCCTGAGACTAGATAGTATTGCAAATAGGTAAAAATATAATACTCATAATTCTTATAAAATATTCCTAAAATCCTCTACAAAAAGAATTCCAAAAATTATGTAAGAGTTAATAATTTTTTAATTGCTCTAATATTTATAAGTTGGATTTTTTGTTTAGAAAATTAATTTAGATTTGATAATCGATTATATTTAAACTTAAAATACTTTTAGAGTTTGAATATTCAGTTTTTTAATTTTAAA
Organism: Prochlorococcus sp. AG-676-L21; assembly: GCA_003210915.1. Lineage (GTDB taxonomy): Bacteria > Cyanobacteriota > Cyanobacteriia > PCC-6307 > Cyanobiaceae > Prochlorococcus_A. The sequence continues at coordinate 19,173 of QCUA01000006.1, forward strand.
TACCCTTAAAGATTAAAAGATACCGATTTCTTTATTGGAATAATTTTAAGAGATCAATCACCAACTGAATAAGCAGGTTAGGATTGCGCAAAATGTTAAAAGAAAGAAAGAATTTAAATTTTCTAAAAGAATTAATTATAAGTTTAACGATATCTTTATTTTAAAAATTCTTTAAATTCTTTTGGTTTAAGAATTCATCAATGATTATTCCAAATGTTTTAGCAGAAATTATAAGTATAGGAGGATATACCATTATCAAGTATCGTGACATTGCGACTCCTAAAAGGCTGGGTGCTAAACATATAAAGGCACCTACAAGTGTAATCCAAAGGCCCGAATAATAAATCTTTTTCCAATAAATAAATATACCAAAAAAGGCTAATAAATTTATAGGGTAAAGTATGAAAATCCCTACAAATACTCTTGCCATAGAAGGAAATAAAGATGTGATTCCATAAAGGGCATGTGAATCTCTAATATCGCTTAAACCTCCTACGAAATCAATAACTTTCCAGAGAATTAAATAAAAGTAGGACTTTATATATTTAAAATCTTCAACGGCGAATGATTCAATTTTATCTCTTATTAATTCTCTCTCTAATCCAAAAAATCTTCCTCCTTCTGAAACAAAATTATTAAGAGTAAAAGATAAATAACTTGTGTTTATTTTAAGTTGATAAAAACAATATACTAAACAAAAAGTAAAGACTGAATAAATAATTAGTTTTTCAGTTTTAGAGAGTTTTATCAGATTTCTTAATGATTTAATATGGATACTTAATCCTATACAAATAACCACAACTATAGAAAAGATTGATCCTGTTGGTCTAATAGAAGAAACAAATAAAATATTTAACAATAAAAATACTATTGTTAATGGTATTTTTATTCCAAATTCAGAAGAATTAAATATATTACTTTTTGAAATTATATATAGAAAAAAAGCCACGCCTAATGTTATATAAATGGTGATTCCGCCACTTATACAATAAAAAATAGTATAGGGACATAGGACAAAAATCCAAGAGGCAATATTAGCAGTCCTTTTATCAAATATTATATTTGCAGATTTATCTATAAAAAATAAAGATCCTATTGCACATAAACTTGCTAAAAATATTACAGATGTATTCCAAGCTATTGAGGATAAACCTAATTGACTAGTAATAAATGCTAAACAATTAAGTATTAAAGGGTAAAGAAAACTACCTTTTAGTCCTGATTCTCCATAACCATAATTACTACTATTATCTTGAAAATAAAAGCTCCTATCACCAATAGCTAAAAAATCTGCACCAAGACCAATAGTTTTTGAAGAAATTGGAGTTGGTATTGGGTGAAAAAAAGTATAAACATAAAATATAGTTAATATTATTAAAAAAAATATTAATGGATATTTAATACTTTCACTAAATATCCTTTTATTGATATTTCCCTTTTGCATAATTTTTACAAAAACTTTTAATTGGTATAGTATAAATATAAAAAGAATAAGTAAAAAAAATATATTAATGAAGCCAATTATAGGTATTGTTATTCCCTGTTACAAAGCTAATGGATTAATAAATTCAGTTATTGAGAAAATAATAAATACAAGTAATAAAATTAATGATATTGCAAAGATAAAAATTTATTTAATTAATGATTGTTGTCCAAATAATAGTTGGCGAGAGGTGGATGAAAAATTCGATGTTAAGATAATTCATCACTCTAAAAATCTTGGAGTGGGTTTTGCCTCTAAATCAGGATTTTATGCAGCATTAAAAGATAACTGTAATGCTGTTGTTAAAGTAGATGCAGATGGTCAGCATCCTCCTGAATATTTAGCTGAAATAATACCATTCTTAATTTTAAGACCATACAATGAAATGTTCTTGCTTAAAGGCTCTAGATATTGTTTTAGAAACAGATTTACCAAGATACCTATAATGAGAAGAATGGGATCATTAATTTTGGAACCAGTTGCAAGGGTTGGTTTGAATTGTAGAGGATTGACTGATATTGCAAATGGATTTATCGCAACAAACTCTTTGACCTTAAACTACTTACTTTCAATAAATACAAATACACAAATTTTTTCAAGATATCTCTTTGAGAGTAGCTTTCTTGAAAAAAGCTGTTCGCTTAAATGTCAAATATATCAATTCCCTATGGCAGCAAATTATGGAAAAAAATGGATAAGCTCTATGGAAAGTAATAAAATGATTTTTCCAATTTTAAGCTTTTGGTTTAAAACAATTTGTAGAAGAATATTTAATCAATATTTATTTAACTTAAATCTTGGAACTTTGTTACTATCTACATTCTTTTTGGCAATTTCTTATGTGATTTATACTTTTTTTTACACAATAAGCCCAAGTATATCTTCTGGAATATTTGTAAGTGCTGGAATAGCAGCATCTTTTACAAGTATGATTACAATTTCCTTAATATGTCTTTGTCTTTTCTTCTTTTATGATTATACATCCGGTAAAAGAATAAAAATTGTAAATTTTAGATATTATCTCGAAGATATTCTTTTGGCGAAAGTTAATGATTAGTTATGGATAAAAAATGTAAATATTTCGTCCTTGGGTTAATTATATTTCTATAGCTGAATAGCATACTTGGAAAGTCAAAAAGATTTCTGTAAAACCTTATCAGTCATTATCATTACAAATGCATGACCATAGATCAGAATATTGGGTTATTATAAGTGGCATTGCAAAAGTAGAAATTGACAAAAAATAATAATTTTAAAAGCCAACCAAAGTGCCTATATCCCTCCGAGATATAGGCATAGATTTTCTATAATGGTGAATCGCTTTTAGTATTAATTGAAGTACAAAGTGGAAACTATTTAGGGGAAGACGATATTTTCAGATATGAAGATATTTTTGGAAGAATCACTCCAGATTAAGAATAAATTGCAATAAGCCTTACATTTCTTACTAATTATTTTTTTCAAAGTAAATAAGTATTCTTTTAAAATAGTTCAGTAACTAATTATTATTTAAAGTTTTTTGAAAAAAATCAATAGAAATACGTGAAATAATTTTCATCTTGGCATTGCGGCAATATTGCCTCCATCCACGGTTAAAATTGAACCAGTCGTTTTTTTCAATTTAGATAAATATAAAAAAGCTTTAGCAACATCATTTGCTTTTACTTCAGAATTTAAAAGATTGCCTGACATATATTCTTCTTCGGTTAATCCTCTTGATTTGGCTCTATTCTTTATCATCTCACTATTTAGTAAACCTGATTTTATTCTATCTGCATTAACGCAATTGGATCTAACTCCATTATGTCCTTCCTCTAAAGCATACTGCTTCATTAAAGCTAAAAGGGCTGATTTGGAAATACCATATGCGCCAAAACCTTTACCTGGGTTTAAAGCTTGCTTACTAACATTATACAAAAGTTGTCCTCCTAAAAGATCTTTATTATTTTGATTAAAATAATCTTGAGATTTAAAAATTTTTAAGGATTGCTGAGATAAATAATGATGTGATAGTAAATTTATACTGAGACTTTTCAATAATATCTCATCATTCATCTCATAAAGTTCTCCTGGGAGAGCTATTCCAGCATTAGATATTAAAATGTCGACCCCACCATATTTAAGAATAATTTCCTTAAATGCTTTCTCAATTTCTTCCCTAGAAGTGAGATCACATTCTATAGCTAAGGCATTTTCGCCACACATTTTTGCTGTCTCTTTTGCTGTAATAATGTTTTTATCAATACATACAATTTCGGCCCCACTTTTGTAAAAAACTTTAGAAATCGCTGAGCCAATTGTACCTCCCGCACCAGTAACTATTACTACCTTTCCAGAATTTACAGGATCTTTTTGGATTCCCAATTTAGCTTGCTCTAAGCTCCAGTACTCTAAATCAAAAGTATCTTGTTCATTAACAGGTCTGAATTCTCCAAATGATTCTGCAGATAGCAATGTTTCTATCCAAACTTGTCCAATATCAGCAGCCACACAAGCAGATTTTTTCGAATTCCCAATTGCTATCATTCCAAACTTCGGAATTATTATTAGCCTTGGTAAAGGGTCAAGATGTTTCTTTATTTTGCCAACTCTTTGATTATTGAATTCAAAATAATGTTGGTATTCTCTCATATATTTTTTTAGGGATTCTTTCGTGCGTTTTAACCAGTCATGCATTTTATTTTTTTCAGAATCAAAATTAAAATTAGGTATTTCATCTAAAATTAGAGGACTTGCTTTGGTCCTAATTACATGATCTGGAGTTGCAACTCCTCTAGTAGATAATTCAATTAAATTACTTAATTTAGAAAACTCTATAATTTTTTGATCATTCCGTATTTCAAAAATACATCTTTTAAAAGCACCATTTTTAACTAGTTCTCCTGATATTAAACCTCTTAAATATGGAATTATTTTGTAGTTATCGTTTTTATTAAAATCTAGTTTTCTTGAAGAAATTAAATCAAGTTTTATTTGCCTTGGTATAGCTTGTTCTGCTTTATTAACAACTTCTATCATTCTTGAATAACTCTCTTTCGCATTTTCCCCAAAAGTAAAAACTCCATGCTTCAGTAAGATCATGCCTTTTAATTTTTCTTGCTTAGAGCTTATATTTGATTTAAATTTCTCATGCATTTCATAAGCTAATTTTGCTAAATCATATCCCGGCATTACATAAGGAACAATAACCATTTCTTTACCAAAAATTTTCAAACAAACCTTATCTGCATCTGGTTGGTTAGCTAATGATAATAGAGCTATCGAATGGGTATGATCTATGAATTTATAAGGTAGAAAGGCATGCAAAAGTGTTTCAACTGAGGGATTAGGTGATTTAGGGTCTATTAAGTTTTTTCTTTGAATTGCTACCATATCCTCGTCTGTTAAAGAAGTGAGATTTTTTAGTTTTAAAAGTGGTGTCAATTCAACAGCTGGATGCCCTTCAGGCTCAATAGTAGCTAAATCCCATCCACTTCCTTTTACGCATAGGACATTTATATTTTCTCCAAATAAATTCTTTGTTACTGTTTTTACTGAAGTATTACCTCCCCCGTGTAGAACCATTTCTGGTTCAGAACCTAAAAGACGAGCAGAATATGTTCTTAAAGCTAAATCTTTATTAACTCCTTTAAGTTTATATTTATCGATTAATTTTTCTGCATCATTATCAGACCACTTATTAGTACAAACCATTTTTTTTTGAAATTAGTTTTTATTTTACATTAATTTGCACAATAGAATTAGCCATAAAGAGATTTTAAAGATTCCTTATTTGCTTTACAAATCCCTTTTTCAGTTATTAATCCTGTAATAAATTTTGAGGGAGTAACATCAAAAGCAGGATTATATGATTTACTTCCTATGGGGGTAATTCTTATCGTTTCCATTTTTCCCTTATTATTAAGACCTCTCAAAAAATCTATTTCTTCTTCAGATCTCTCCTCAATGGGGATAGTATTAACTCCATTTTCTAAACTCCAATCTATTGTTGAAACTGGCAAGGCAGCAAAAAAAGGAATATTATTTTCATAAGCAGCTAAAGCTTTAAGATAAGTGCCTATTTTATTACATACGTCTCCATTAGAAGTTGTCCTATCACTTCCAACTATAACCATATCAACCAAATTATTCTGCATTAAATATCCTCCTGCATTATCTACAATTACAGAATATGGTATTCCTTCACTTTGAAGTTCATAAGCAGTAAGACTTGCTCCTTGATTTCTTGGCCTGGTTTCATCAACCCATACGTGAATATTCAAATTTTCTCTATGTGCTTTGTAAATTGGAGCCAAAGCAGTTCCCCAATCAACTGTTGCAAGCCATCCAGCATTACAGTGGGTTAGGATATTAATATTTTTTATTTTATTTTTCTTTTCGAAATATTTTTTTTTAAAAATATCTTTTATTACTTTCAGACCATTATCTCCAATCTTTGAACACATTTCTATATCTTCTAATTCAATAGCTTTAGCCTCTTTAATAGCAAAACTAAATCTCTCACTTTTTTCTATTCTGGCAACTTTATTGTAAATTCTATCAATAGCCCAGCTAAGATTCACCGCTGTTGGTCGCGCGGATTTCAAATAATTTGAACATTTTATTAAATTTTTATCGCTTGAATCTTCTTTAATCCCCAATGCGAATCCATAGCCGCCAGTCACTCCAATTAGTGGAGCACCTCTAACAATCATATTTTTTATCCCAAAATAAACATCTTTTATATTTCTCATCGTTTTTATTTTAAATTCATGAGGTAATACTGTTTGATCAATTACTTTGATTTCTAAGTCATCAGTTATCCAAATTGTCTTCCAATCTTTACCATTAATTTTCATAGCAATGCCTTAAAAACTCACCACGGAATCTACGGGACAATTCAAAATTTTTCTACCTTCTAAATCTAAGAGTTCAACAACAACGACAAGTCCAGTAACTTTTTTTTTCTCCTCAATAAGCATTTTTTCAACTGAGGAAGCTGTACCACCAGTTGCTAAAAGATCATCGATAATAGAAAAACTATTAAAATCTTTTAAGCCATCTTTTTGTAAGCAAAGCTCATTAGTGCCATATTCTAATGCATAAGAATTTGTTATTAAATTTCCAGGTAATTTACCTGGTTTCCTTGCAAATAGCAAAGGTTTTTTTATAAGAAGTGAAAGTGCTGATCCAAAAATAAATCCTCTTGCATCAATAGCTATTATTGCTTCTGAATTAAGTATTGATTCGAAATTTGAAATTTTTTGGATTAGTTCGTTAAACAAATCAGGGTCCTTTAATATTGTCAAAACATCTCGAAATAAAATCCCTTTTTTAGGGAAATTTGGATAACTTTTAAGGGAGGACTTAATCTTTTTTTCTAGTATATTTGTCATGTTCGTTTTAATACTTGGATGGTATACTATCACAAAAATTATAATTAAACTTAATCAATGAATGATATTTCTCATGAAAGAATTGGAGTTATAGGAGGGAGTGGCCTTTATTCTATAAAACAACTCCAAGAAGTTAAAGAAATAGAAATTAATACTCCTTTTGGGAAGCCCTCAGATAACTTACTTCAAGGAAAAATTGGTGGCTATGAAGTAGTTTTTTTAGCAAGACATGGTCGCCACCATTCATATCTTCCATCAGAAGTTCCTTATAAAGCAAATATATGGGCCATGAAATCATTAGGAGTAAAGTGGTTGATTTCAGCATCAGCTGTTGGATCATTAAAAATAGAAATAAAACCTCTAGATGTGGTTATTCCCAATCAATTTATCGATAGGACACATGATCGTCCCCAAAGTTTTTTTGGAAAGGGAAGTGTAGCCCATATCTCTTTAGCTGAACCTTTTTGCCAAAAGTTAAGTGAAACAATACATAAAGTTGCCCTTCCATTAATGCCCAAGGGCAGAAATTTACACTTTGGTGGTACTTATTTGTGTATGGAGGGGCCAGCTTTCTCTACAAAAGCTGAGTCTGAATTTTATAGGAGCTTAAATTGCTCAATAATAGGAATGACAAATCATACGGAGGCAAGACTTGCTAGAGAAGCAGAAATAAGCTACTCAACTATCGCCATGTCTACGGATTATGATTGTTGGCATGAAGATCACGATAATGTCACTGTTGAAATGATTGTTTCAAATCTTAAAAGTAATGCAGAATTAGCTGCAAAGATTATATGTGGTAGTATCCAAAAAATTGGAGAAACAAAACCTAAAAGTATTGCTCATGATGCCCTTAAATTTGCATTATTAACTCCCAAAGAATTTGTGCCTATAGAAACTAGAAAAAATCTTAATTTATTTACTAAAAAATATTGGGGTGACTATATTAAATAAATATTTTTCAGCTTAATCCTCAAAGATCAAAATATTTTATAAAATAAATTTTTATTTTTTACAGCAGATTTCCTAAATTTTCATATGTTTAATTTTTTTTAAATTGGTATCTTTTTCTGAATTTAAAAAATGAAATAATTGCAACAGCTAACCATAGATTATATCTAATGGAAAAAGCTAGAACTTTTGAACCTCCAGAAAATTTAGGATCATATGATTCCATAATTAATTTGATTTCTCGTGATGAGAAGGCTTGTTTTAGTTGACTTGAGAATTTAAATAATCCATATAAATTTTCTACTCGAAACGCTTGCATAACTGATGTAATACATATATATGATCCTTTCGCTTGATTTTTGAGAAAATTGATATTTATTTTTTTATTAATCTTTCTACTTTTTGAGGATCCCTTTTGAATTAATACAACTAAAGCTTCTGCCATAATATCTATTGCAGTCAAAAAACCGAGATGAGTTTTTATAGGTCTATTGATTGAATAAGTCTCGGAATTTCCAGGGCGGTATATATTATGAGTATATAAATCGAAATCAACTCCAATTATAGAACTAGAATATTTTAAACATTTAGCTAAGAATTCAACATCTTCAAAGTTATGAAGTCTTTTATTAAAAATAATTTGATTATTTTTTAAATATTTTGCAGAGTATATTTTTGCAAAACATTGCACATAAAGGTTTACTTTATTTGGTTTTATTAAGTAATCTTTAATCGAATTAATTACATAACTTTTTTCAAGAAGTGATTTATTAGGATAATTTACTATCTGGGTTAAACTATTATTTACTTTATTTAAGTTTGAATAATTTCCAAATATTAACTCATATTTTTTTTCATTTTTATATTTTAAGAAGTTTATAAGTTCAAAAAAACCTTTAATATTAATTACATCATCTGCATCTACAAAAGTTAGATATTTTGAATTGGATCTTTCTATTATTATATTTCTAGCATTTGAAACACCTTTATTTTTATGAAGTTCAATAATTTCTATTTCTTTTTTAAAATGGTAATTTATTTTATCTAAAGATTTATCTTTTGAATAATCATCAACTACAATTATTTCAATTATTGAGTCAAAATTTTTTTTAATTTCTAAGCAAGAATTTATACAATCAAATATGGTTTTTTCTTTGTTAAAGCATGTAATTCCAAATGTTAAAAATAACACTTAATATTTATCATAGACTAGAGGCTTTCTAGTTTGTATGGCAGGTTCAATTTGAGGGGTATCCCATGATCTCCCTTTACAATATTTACAAGCAGGGATGTAGTCAATATCACCAATATAATCGACTATTTTCTCTATAGATTCGTTTATATCTACGTAGTTTCTCTCATCTTTTGGTATACCATTAAGTCGATCAGCATTTGCAGCGAAAGGACATCTATAAAGTTTATTATCAGTTAATGTAAACAAATTTTTCCCACAACAATTCTTGAAAAGATCTTTCAACTCTTCTTCCGAACGTTCAATATTTATAATTCTTCCGCTATCTGTCCACCATTCAGGTAAATGAGCTCTGAATGGAATCTTTAAATCATCTAAAATTCCAGTCACCTGATTAATTTGTCTAGAGAGTTTATCTCCATAATCTGTAATCGAAAAACTCAATTTATTAAAATTTATATTGTGGGATAAAAGTTTTTCTTTACTTAATTTGATTGTGGCATTTGTATAAATTACTACATAACTAACTTTTTTTAAATTAGTAGCATATGCAATCATTTCATAAATATTTGGATTTACGAAAGGTTCGCCACCAATTAATCTGATTTCAAATAAATGGTCAATTTTTGAAAGTATTTCTTCAATTTCTCTTATAATTGTTTGATTTTCAATATTCTGTGGTTTTATATAATACTGCATTAAATTGGAACAATCTTGACATTTCATCGAACACCTCTCTGTAACAAGGATATCTATACTTCTCAAAAATATCCCCTTTTCAATAAAATATGAAGAATGAGATTCTTTTACCGCTTTCATTGTATAACCAACAAAATCCTTAGTTTCTTCTCCAATATCTGTTAATTCATGATTATTCAGATAAATTCCAAGTGGTATTTGCGTTGTGAAATTTAGTTTATTGGCCTTGTCCCAAACATCATGAATATCAACAACTGTATTTAGGAGCAGGGATTTATCTATATTATTTTTTTCAGGTGAAGTGATAAATTCTTCATATGACTGTACTTTTGTTCCATTAAACTCAAAACCTACTTTTTTATTATCTGATTCTATAAAACTCACCACTTTGCCAGTTTTTTTTAGTTGTGATTGAAGCCATTTACCAGTAATTCCAAAACCATAAATATAAATTTTGTTGTACTCTTCAATTTTTGAGACTAAATCGCTCCAGTTTGATTCTCTCATTAATTTTAATAAGTTAAATAAATCTTACCATGTTAATAAATTTTTACATGTATAGTAATTTTGCAAAAAAAGATAAGTAACCATTTCAAAATCCAACTTTAAATAGAAATTGAATAAAATGGGTGGTTTACCAAATATAAAAAATTTATAATTTATTAAGGTTACTTGAACAACTCTTAAACTCAATATTAGAAAAGTTTTTTTAAGGTATTTTCAATTAATAAATGGTTTATTTTATTTGGAAGATATTCAAAATATCTCAAGAAAGATAAGTATTTTTAACTTTGCAGTAATTTTATATTAATTTAATTTATCAGTATTTAATTTTTCTGAAGTGTTGCCGCCCACTCTATATTTGATAAAATCTCTTCTTAAATTAATCAGGAATTCTTTGATATATTTTGGTCTTACTTCAATTTTTTTATAAAATACTAAAAATTGTAATCTTGCTCCAATAAGAAAAATTGATTTTAAAATAAAATTTATTTCCAGATTCTTAATCCAGCTTATCAATTTTAAACGACCAACTTCAGTTCTAATGGCGCTATCTTGATTATTATGGATTCTGTAAAAATATATCATTGGATTATCCCATTCTAAGTATTGCCCTTTTTTAGATAAAAAATAATTCATTCTTACATCTTCATGGCGACCCATATTTTTTGGATTTTTGTTCCAATATGATAGTATTGCTGATTTTCTCATAATTAATGTAGGAGTAATTACTGATCTTTTAAAAGGTAAAAAATATCTCGATAGCATTTCATTAGGTTTTATTATTTTTAATTGTTTTGTATTTTTAGATCTTCTTCCTTTATATATTTGTGATTCCTCATCAATAAAAGTAGCTTTGTATGATAATGCAATTGGTTCAAATTTTTTAAGAATTTTAAGTGACTCTTCAATTATTAGTGGAGAATATAAATCATCATCGTGAATTAACATCAAATAATCTTCAGTTAAGTGCTTCGTAATGTATTGCGGCTTATTTCTGCTTTGTTTTATTTTTTCTGGTTGTAAAATAATTTTCACTTCTTTGTTTTCTCTTAATCTATTCTCAATCAAATAAAATGAATTTTCTGGAATAGTAATATATTTTGTCGCAGCCTTGTTTTGATATATTTTTATGAATGAATCAATTGATGCATAACTAAATTTATTTACATTGGGTCTAACTAGTAGAACAATTGCAAAAGTAATTTCTTTTAGTTCGTTTTCTGAATAAATATATTTTTCATTTCTATTCATTAAATTTTAATTATTTAAAATCACACTAATAATTTAACATGAAAATTATTAATCTTTTTTTAATTAAAAATTATGATTTATAATTTACATTCAAAATCCTAAAAGAAAACTCGCTTTATTAAGGATATATAAGTTTAATAAGATGCATCAACCAAAATATAAATTTTTGTTCTTAGTTTGGTTAATAAAATTGTTAAAAAAATAAAATGATAATTCCAATAATTTAATTATTAAATTCTTATTTATTAGCCACCTTTTTAAATTGAGTTTTGTTTTTTGGAAAATTTAAATGCTCAGCTTTTTAATTAATTTAATTTTAAATTAACGTAACGGTAATACAAAGGCTAGTGTAGTAGAATCATTCATGATTTATTTTAAAGAATTGATAAAGAAATGAAAAAATTAATAATACTTGAGATGGCTAATAATCATTCTGGCTCAGTTGAACATGGAAAGAAAATTATTCATACATATTCAAAGTTATGTTCGGACTATACAAAAAAATATGAGTTTGTTTTTAAATTTCAATATCGTGATCTAGAAACATTTATTAGAAAAGATATGAAAGGTAATTTAAGTATTCCTTTAATAAAACGTTTTTCAGAAACTAAACTTGAAAATGAAGACTTTGTAGGATTAATTGACTTTTGCCATAAATGTAATTTTGGCGTCATGATAACTCCTTTCGATGAGATTTCTGTAGAGAGAGCATGCGAACATAAAGTTGATTATCTTAAAATTGCTAGTTGCTCATTTGGTGATTGGCCTTTGATTGAAAAGATAAGTGAATTTAATAAGAAAGTAGTAGCTTCATGCGCTGGGGCTGACCTGCAAACAATTGAAAATGTTTTGTCTTTTTTCCAAAATAGGGGAATATCTTTTAGGTTACAACACTGTGTTGGTGAATACCCAACTGCTAATAAAGACTTGAATGTAAATCAAGTCTTATTTTTGAAAAAGAAATATCCTAATTTAGATATTGGATTTTCTTCACATGAAAATCCAGAGATGACATCTATAGCTCCTTTAGCATTAGCTCTTGGAGCAACTTCCTTTGAGAAACATGTAGCTGTAGAGACATCAGAAATAAAAAAGAATGCTTACTCTACTTCTCCTAATCAATTTAGTAATTGGTTAAAAAGTCTTAATGAAGCAGATGAGATTCTTGGAGAATGCAATTCTAGATATTTGCCTTCAATGAAAGAAAGTAAATCTTTAAGGAACTTGCAAAGAGGATTATTCGCAAAAAGAGAATTACATAAAGGAGAAAACTTATCTCATAATAATGTTTATTTCGCCTTCCCTCCATCTGAAAATCAATTAACTGCTAATGACTTTTCAAAATATTCGAGATTTACTTTAAAAACTAATATTGGAGCGAATGAACCAATCTTAATAAATAAAGTAACTGAAGAAAATATTAGATTACAAATTAAAGAAATAGTAACTGATATTTGTGAGATCATAAATGAATCCAAACTTACAGTGCCTGCAGATGTGGATTTAGAAATATCACATCATTATGGGATTAAAAATTTTAAGAAATTTGGGCTTTCAATGTTAACTGTAATTAATAGAGAATACTGTAAGAAGATCCTTATTTTATTGCCAGGCCAATCTCATCCAGAGCAGTATCATAATCAAAAAGAAGAAACCTTTCATGTTTTGTGGGGGGAAGGTATTCTGATTATTGATGACAAAAAACATGCTTTGAATGCTGGCGCCGTTCACACAATATTGCCAAAACAAAGACATTATTTTGAATCTAAAAATGGAATTATAATTGAGGAGATATCTTCAACACATTTTGTAAATGACTCTTTTTATACTGATAAAAAAATAATGCAAAATAAAGAAAGAAAAACTTTATTAACTCATTGGAGAATTTCTTAAATTAAAAAAATAATGCCTAGATTAGCTGACGCAGTTTTTGAGTTTATTGAAAATCAAAATATAGACAAGGTATTTTTGTTACCAGGTGGTGGAGCAATGCACCTTGTTGATGCAGTCTCAAAAAGACCAAAAATAGATTTTGTTCCAGTACATCATGAGCAGGCAGCTGGTATAGCAGCAGAATATTATGCAAGAATAAAATCAAAAGTTGGAGTTGCATTGGTTACAACTGGTCCTGGAGCGACAAATGTAATAACCCCTTACGTTGGGGCTTGGATTGAGTCAATTCCCATATTAGTTATTTCAGGCCAGGTTAAACGTTCTGATTTGATGAAAAAAGAGGATAATATAAGACAATCGGGCGTTCAAGAAGTAGACATTGTACCAATGGTTGAAAGATGCTCAAAATTCGCAATAACTATAAAAGATCCTTTAAAAATAAGATTAGTTTTAGAAAAAGCTTTTTATCTAATGAATGAGGGTAGAAAAGGCCCTGCCTGGATTGATATTCCATTAGATGTTCAAGGCTGTACAATTCCTGATTGGAACAATTTGGAATCTTTTAAACAAACACAAAAAATTACGTTTAATAAAGATAAAGTCCTTGATAGTCTATATGAAAGTATTTCTTTTTCTTCAAGACCTTTGCTTCTTGTGGGACATGGCGTAAGACTTTCAGGTGCTGAAATTGAATTAAAGAAATTTATAGAAAGGATGAAAATCCCTACTGTTTTTACTTGGAATGCATGCGATATGTTGGAATTTAATAATAAGTTTTATATTGGTAAACCCGGTAACGTGGCAACTAGAGCGGCAAATTTTGCAATTCAAACATGTTCTAACTTTATATCAATTGGCGCAAGATTAGATAATATTACTACTGCTTATAATATTAAATTATTTGCTCGTAATGCTTCTGAAAAATGGGTCTTAGATATAGATGCAAACCAGTTAAATATATGTGATTTAAAGGATGCTAAAAAAGTACAAATTGATCTCAAATATGCTTTAAATTATTTGCAAAATAAAAAAGATTTAGTAGAGAAATCATCATGGATTAATCACTGTAATTGGTTAAAAGAAAAATATTCAACTTGTGATGGGAAAATACCTAAAGATAAATATAATTTTACTCATTTTGAAGCAGCAAAAATGTTGTCTGATGCTTTACCTGAGAAAAGTACTATTATCACTGGGAGTTCAGGTCTTGCAATAGAGGCATTTTATGTCGCTTATGAACCAAAAAAATTTCAAAGAATTCTATTGACCTCTGGATTAGGAGCAATGGGATATGGATTACCTGCTTTTGTAGGAGCTTTGGAGGCATTAGATGAAGATAATAATAAATTTTTAATTGAAAGTGACGGAAGTTTGATGCTTAATCTTCAAGAATTTCAAACACTGAAAACTAGAAATAGAAAGAACCTAAAATTAATCATCTTAAATAATCAAGGTTATTGTTCAATTAGAGCTACTCAGAAAAATTATTTTAAAGGAAATTTTGTTGCCTCCAATAAAAAAAGCGGTTTAGAAATTCCAAATTTAAGAGATATAAGCAATTCGTTTGGTTTAAAGTATTATTCTTTTGAAAAATCAGATAAAAATAATTTTAATGAAATAATGCAGACAGAGGAGAATGCACTAATTGATATTAAAATTGTTGAAGAAGAAGCTTTATGGCCAAAAGTATCAGTTTTAACAAAGGAAGATGGTTCTTTCATCTCTCTCCCAATTGAGGATATGAGTCCTCTTCTATCAGAAAAAGAATTAAGAGAGGCTTTAGGTTTTAATAATATCCCTTTAGAAGAATCATTAATTATTAGAAAAGAATAGATAATTATTTTTTATATTTTAATTTATATAATTAAAAAAAAACATATTTTCGTATATAAATTGTTTGATGATGTTCGTATTAAGAAATCAGCTAAAAATTCTTAAAAAATAATGTATTATGAAAATAGTTTTAATAAAAATAAATGGAAGCATCTGTTAAGATTTTGTCCAAGAAAGATTCTCATAAGATTCTTTCTAAAGACGCATCATTAACAAATGAGGAAGATAGGAAGAGAAAAGATCAAAGCCAAAAAAGACCAAGAGTACATCAAAAAATTCAAAATTACTTTGAAAATATGATTGATGGAGCTATATCTCCAATCCTAAGATTAAAAATAAATAGATCAGCATGTAATATGAAGTGTGAGCATTGTTGCGAAGAGCCTTACATGACAAGGGACTTAATTAAAAAAACAGGTAAAAAGGACCCTAGAAGGCAAATGGACTTAGAAGATTACAGAAAATTATCTGAAGAAGCTGATGAGTTAGGTCTTTTTAGATTTGTAATAACTGGTGGCGAAGCCCTCTTAGATAGGAATTTAGAAGACCTTATTAAAGTTCTTGACCCTTATAAACATTTAATAATTCTTGATACCAACGGATTTTATTTTAATGAAGAAAAAGCAAAATGGTTTGCAGGATTAGGAGGTTACAAAGTTCAAATTTCTTTGGATAGTTGGTATGCAGAAGAACATGATGCTTTTAGAAATACTAAAGGTGCGCATGCAAGAGCCTTAAATGCTTTTAAAGTTGCAAAAGAAGCTGGTTCTGAGGTCTTATTATCAACTTGCTTAGTCAGAGACAGAGTTTTTACAAAGGAATTTCAATTATTATGTGATTTTTGTGAAACAGAAGCAATACCATTGTATGTGACCTTAGCAAAACCAGTTGGAAGTGCTAGAGGGCATGAAGAGTGGGTCTGTACTAAAGAAGACGTAGACCAACTTAAATTCTTAGAAGATAAAAAGAATATTTTTACTCATATGACACCAAACTATGGGCAGCCAGGAAAATGTATAACCGTCAAAGGTATTAACACAGTAAACCATGATGGAGAAATAGTACCTTGCCCATATATGGATTTATCAATAGGCAATGTTACTAAAGAACCTTTAAAAGATATTCTCGATAGAGGAATGAGAAATAAATGGTTAGGGCCTTATAGAGATGAGTGTATTATTGGAGAAAATTTTGATTTTATAAAGTTCCATAATGATACTGTTGCAAAGCATTTAAAAGAAACTCCTTATTTACCTGTTCCATATGAAAAAGGATTTGCTTTGAATGGTTCGGTATAACTATTGATGGATAATTTAATTGAAAAATATAAAATTTTCGATAATAAAGGCTGGCGTTTACCAAATGGAATTTATGAAACATTCAGCGACCAACCGAATTGGTTTTTTAAATTAGGGGAAGATTTACCCGAAGATAAATTGGCCATAGATCGAATTGATAAATATAAAAATATCAATCGAAAAAATGAGGCATTAGAAGCTCTTTTGGAATTAAATAATAAAATCAACAATAATATTTTTATTAAAAATATTAATAATGGTATTAAAGTTCCTTTTGTAATTAATAAGATAGATGTTGATGATATTGGAAAGTTTTTAGAAGAAATTTTACTAGAAAAAGTTTCAAAAGCATTTACTGATTTTTTCCCTGAGAGTCATTTTAAAGCTGTAATTCAAGATAAAACAGATCTTATAAATAAGTTGTTCCCATCCCTAAATAGTGGATACAAAGAGTTTTTAAATAAATTGTCCAAATCAGATATTTGTGGTTATTATTACCCTCAGGTTCTTCAAGAATATTCAGTTGATTCTCAGATTCTTCAAATGAAGGAACTAAATAAAGTTCCTAATCTTTGCTTATCTGGCCCATTAGAAGTTGCAACATCATTAATTGGCGCACCAAACCTTCTTATAAGTAAAACGCATTACTCTCCAGTTTTATGTTTAAGTGGCGTTACACATATAGATGGAAGATTAATTTGTTGTTTTAAATCATATGGAAGACATTTGGAATTTTGGTGTTTAAGTCAAATGCTTTCTAAAAATAAGAAACAAGTTTCTGAACAATGGTCTGGAGGCTTATCTGTTTTTACAGAATACTAATTTATTATTTTTTAGATAAATGCGCATAAGTCTAGGTACCATGCAAATGGGCGGAGAATTATCTAAGGAAAAAAGTTTTGAATTACTTAACTACTATTATTTAAGTGGATACTATAAAATTGATACTGCACAAATGTACCCAGTACCTAGTACTAAAGAGAAATTTAACTTAACTGAAAATATTATTGGGGAATGGGTTAATACTTTTAGTAGCGTAGATAAAAACAAAATTCAGATTTCTACAAAATTTCCTAATTTTTCAAATAAATTAAATTATCTTAGGAAGATCAATAATCCATGTATCTCTTATGAAGAATTAAAAGAATCACTAATATGTTCTTTGAAAAGATTGAATATAGATTGTGTCGAAACTTTTTTTATTCATTGGCCAAACAGAGAAATAAATAATTTTGGTAAATCTTTTTATCAATCAAAATATAATGAAAATGAAATTTGTTCATCTTTAGAAGAAACTTATTCAAATCTTTTAGAATTAACTAAAGAGGGACTATGTAAGAGTGTTGGAATATCTAATGAATCCTCACTTGGATTGCATTGTTTGAAAAAGATATCAGCGAATTTCAAACAAATTTCCTTATATATCCAGAATTCTTATAATCTCTTAAATCCTACTGTAGATATAAATATTTCTGAATTTTGTTTGGCAACAAATATAAATATGCAGGCTCACTCTCCATTAGCCTTTGGAGTTTTGACTGGAAAATATAGGAATAATTTATTACCCAAAGACTCTCGAAGATTTATAAATCCAAATTATTTTGACAGATACCATAATGAAAGAACTTCTGCTTTAATAGAATGTTTATTAAAAATATGTGATTCGTTTGAATTAAATCTTACAGAATTATCTTATAGATATTTACTAAATAATGCATCTGTTTCAGAGATTATTATTGGAGGGAAAAATACTTTACAGATTAAGGAAGCTATATCATTCTTATCTAAAGGAGAATTACCAAGAGAGATTTATAAAGAAGTTTTCGATCTTATTACAAATTATTCAATAACGGCTTGGTAATGAAAAAGATTTTAAAGTGTTCATTATGCGGAGAACCTTTAAAAGATTCTCAAATGGTTTTGCTAAAAAATATTCCTGAATCAGCACAAGGCTTTTTAAAAGAACAGGATAAAATTTCAATAAACTATTCCGCATATCTTATTCAATGTAATTATTGCAATCATGTACAATTGAATGCCAAGCCAGTTGAATACTATAAGAAGGTTATCAGATCTGTTGGGGTGTCAACAGAAATGAAAAATTATAGAAAAAAGCAATTTGAAGATATTCGTAAAAAATATTTTGGCAACTACAAAAAAATTAAGGTTTTAGAAGTTGGATCTGCAACTGGAGAATATTCAGAAATTTTATTAAAAACTTTTGATCAAGTTGTGGCTACTGAAAAGGGAGCTCAGAATATCAAATCTAATCTCGAAAAAGGAATTGATTGTATCAATACTCATCCTGATGAATTTGATTTTATAGAAAAATTAAATAAATTTGGGAAATTTGATTTAATTTGTTGTTTTAGTTATCTAGAACATTTGCCAAATCCAAAGAATACTTTAAGTTTGCTTAATAATCTTCTGGATAATAACGGGTTTTATTTAGTTGAAGTGCCAAATAGCGAAATGATTTTTAGACGAGGTTTATTAAATGAAATCATTCCTGATCATTTATCTTATTTTACCGTAAATACTGCAACATCATTAATGGCGAAGTCAGGCATAGAAGTTATTAATGCTGCTTGTAATTGGGAAAATTACATAATTTCATTAATTTGCAGAAAAAATATTAAAAATCCAATACAAACGATGAAAAATGAATATCAATTGTTCAATAAGAAATTAGATCTTTTTTTTAATAAAGAAATCTCTTCGCATCAAAATATTGTTATTTGGGGAGCGGGTCATCAATCTCTTTTTACAATCTCCACTACTATTTTGGGTGAAATCGCTTCTTATATTGTTGATAGTTCCCCCCCCAAACAAGGTTTATATGCTCCTGGCTCAGGATTAGAAATACATAGTCCAAATCGACTAAAGAGTCATACGCCTGATGTTTTGATAATCGCATGCGCAGGTTATAATAAAGAAGTACTCCAAGCAGTAAATAATATGGATTTGAAAATTAGTTTTATTTATCTTCTTGATGGAATAGATCTAATTAAAGTCTGATATGAAAAAAGCACAAGATGGATTGCCCACTCACCTTTTTGAATATGTTAGCAGTATTACTCCTATAATTAATGTTGACTTACTTGTTTATAATCCAATTAAAGGTATTATTTTATCTTGGAGATCAGATAAGTTTTATGGTCCAGGGTGGCACGTACCAGGGGGGATAATAAGATTTAAAGAAAATTTTTTAGATAGATTGAATTATGTTGCAAGAAATGAAATTAATTCAAGTGAAGATTTGAAATTTAATTTTATCTCAATTAATCAAATAATGAATCCGAACAGAGATATTAGAGGTCATTTTATTTCTCTATTGTTCTCTGCAGAAACATATCAAAGTAGTATTGAAAACAAAGTTGTGAAAGAAGGAGATAATGGTTTTCTAAAATGGCACAAATATTCACCTGAAAATTTAATCAAACAACATAAAAGATATGAAACACATATAAAACAATTAATTAGTAATACGTGTAATAAGAAAATAGATGTCGGAAATATATTGGATTGTTATTCCCCTGATTAT
This sequence comes from Prochlorococcus sp. AG-676-L21, assembly GCA_003210915.1. Taxonomy (GTDB): domain Bacteria; phylum Cyanobacteriota; class Cyanobacteriia; order PCC-6307; family Cyanobiaceae; genus Prochlorococcus_A. Next base: position 39,196 of record QCUA01000006.1, read on the forward strand.
GAAAAGTAATATAGATGAACTTGCAGATAATATAAATAATAGTACTCTCCTGATTCTAGGAGGTACTGGCCTTTTTGCTAAAGAGTTATTACCTAGACTAATAAATTGTATCGAAACAAAGAATATCCAAACAGTAATTTACATTACTACTAGAAGTAAAAAAAAAGCAATTCAGTTTATACCTGAAGTTAAAAAATCTTATATAAAATTTATAACAGTTGATTTTTTAATAAGTAATGAGATTGGCAGAGATATAAGCCCTAAATATATTATTCACATGGCTACCACTTCTGCAAATGAAACATTTAATAAGATTTCCCAATTATCCAAATTTTTGGTTCTAAAAAATTCATCAGAAGCAGTGTCAAAATTAATAGAGAAAAATAAAGTTAAGAGACTACTTTTTGTAAGTTCAGGAGTCGCTTATGGAAATGTTGATAGCTATGATGAGAATACTAAAACATGTTTAGACTATCTTGATTCTAAAAACTCCTTAGCCGTAGGAAAATTATATTCTGAGTTTTTACTTAATTCAGTATGTGATGCAAATAATACTGAATTTAAAATTGCAAGATGTTTTTCTTTTATAAGTGAATATTTGCCTTATGATATTCATTATGCTGTTGGTAATTTTGTAAGGGATGCGGTCAATAAGAAAGATATTGTAATTAAGAGTGATGGAAAAGATATAAGATCTTATCAAGATATATCAGATACAGTTGAATGGTTATCCTTTTTATTAAATAAAGACTTCCCTTATAAAATAATAAATGTTGGTTCTGATATAGGTATAACTATTCATGATTTGGCAATAAAAGTTAGGCACCTTATTAATACAAATTCAAAAATAGTTGTTAAAAACAATAACATAACCGATGATAATAACAAGAGGAATAATTATGTTCCATCTTTGAAATTAGCCTATAAAATTGGTCTAAGGCAACGAGTAAAATTAGAAGATAGTATTATTAAACTTGCAGAAAATATTAAAAAAGAAAGATCTAAATAATGTTTAAATACTTAATTTTTGACTTAGATGGTACTTTGATTAATTCTGAAGAAGGAATCAAAGAATCTTTGATAAATAGTTTCAAAAAGGCAAAGATTGAAATTTTGATACCTTATCAGAATATTGAGATTGGCCCACCTTTGGATGAAACAATATTATTATGCAATAGTGATTTAAATTATGAGCAATTAGAAAAGGTAAAGATTCTTTTTAAGCAGCAATATGATTCTTTTTATTATAAGAAACTAGAGGTTTTTACAAACGTCAATCAAATTTTAGATAAATTCAAAAGAAGTAAAATTCATATGTTTATAGCAACCAATAAAAGATATGAACCAACTCTAAAAATAGTAAATTATTTGAAATGGAATAAATATTTTAAAAATATTTATTCAATAGATAGGTATTCTTTGAAAACTAAAAGTAAAACTAATATGTTAAAAATATTATTAGAAAAGGAAAAAATTCTCGCCAAAGAATCACTTTATATCGGTGATAAATATTCTGACTATATTGCCTCTTCATCAAACAAAATATCCTTTATTGGAGCTAACTGGGGGGGGAGCGACTTTAATAAAAAAATTAAGGAATTTAAAATAATAGATAAAATAAACAAGGAATCTATTAATTGCTTATGCTCACTATTTATAAGGTGATTATTCAGTGTTAAGTCTTTATATTCTTTAAGCTTCTAATTAATAAATATATGTATAAATATGTCTAATTTTTTTTTAATTAATTAAATAGTGTTTATAACTTTTATAAAGTATATCTAAGTTTTATATTTACTTTTATCTAACATTACATGCAGAATTTCGAACAAATTTCATATGCAAAAACAGTTTATGGACAGGAAGAGGTAGATGCAGTAGTCAAATGCCTGAATGAGTCTACTCAAATGGGTAAATATTCAAGAGAGTTTGAAAGCAAAATCGCTAACCTGTTTAATAAAAAATATGCACTTTATGTAAACTCAGGCTCATCAGCTTTGTTTATTGGTATAGAGGCATGCAATATTCCTAAAGGCTCTGAAATTATTACTCCTGCACTAACGTTTTCTACAACTATTGGTTCTTTACTTAAAAATGGACTAATACCTGTTTTTACAGATGTAAAACCTTGCACTTACTGTATAGATGTTAATCAAGTAGAAGAATTAATTTCTAATAAAACCAAAGCAATTTTAGCTCCTAACTTAATGGGGAACATATGCGAATGGAAAAAACTTAGACAAATCGCTGATAAATATGACCTTTTATTAATTGAAGATTCTGCGGATACATTAGGTGCGACATTCGAAGATGGTAGATCTACTGGATCGTTTACAGATATATCAATAACAAGTTTTTATGGGTCTCATATTATTAATTGCGCAGGAAATGGAGGAGCATTGGCAATAAATGATGATCAAATTCTGAAATCGGCAAAACTTTTAAGATCATGGGGGAGGAGTTCATCACTTTTTGATGAGAAAAGTGAGGCAATAGAAAATAGATTTAATATTGATTTGGATGGAATTGATTATGATGCCAAGTTCGTTTTCGAAACTATTGGGTATAATGTAGAAGGCAATGAATTAGGAGCTGCTTTTGGTCTGGAGCAACTAAAAAAATTAAAGAAAAATATTACTACAAGGCAGTTAAACTTTAAAAAACAAATTCAGTTTTTTAATAAACATAAGAAATTTTTTCTAAATCCTGTAGAAACAGAAGGAGTAAATACCTCTTGGTTAGCTTTCCCAATCTTAATTACTCAAGATGCACCTTTTAAAAGAAAGGATTTTCAAATCTTCTTAGAAAAAAGAAATATACAAACTAGAGTTGTATTTACTGGAAATATTTTAAAGCAACCAATGTGTAAAGGGATAGAAAAAAGAGTAACCCCGTCGGGTTTGTATCATACTGACGAGGTTATGAAGAGAGGAGTTTTATTACCTGTTCACCATGGTATGACTAATGAAATGTTTAATCGCCTTCATGAAACTATAGAAGAATTTATTGACAAGTTTTAGAATTATTTAAATTATTTTTCGTTGTAGAAATCTGCGAATTCAACAATTAAAAATGCCTTCTTTTTTTTGTATTCATAAGCATATTTATAGGCTGGAATAATATCCTCTGTTTCTTTTAGTTCAATTATTTCAACATTTGTAAGAATTTTTTTGAATCCATCACTCATATTTCCAATATGCTGATGCCCAGGGAATAGGGGTTTTTCAGACCCAACCGCAGTTCTTATAATAGGGTTGGGACAAAAGGTGTTTTCACTCATGATTGGGTATTTGTCGAGATGATTTACTAATTGATTGGTTGCACATAAAAGAAAGTTCCATCTTGGGAATATACTTATTGGTCTGAAATCTGTTAAACATAATCCTGAACTTATTCCAAGCTGAGTTTCTTCAAATACTGGAAGTTCAATTCTTTTTTCTTCTGGAACTTTCTTTAAGGTGTTAAATAATGCAGTGCCAGGACAGTTTACTGCTTGACCTATAAAAATGGTGTCATTTTTTTCTCCAAGCCATTTCATGGATTCAGAAAGTGCGTCAAAATATTTCATGAGATTTAAAATTGAACTCTTTTACCAGCCCCTGCGTGTGGCCAAGGTAGATCGTATTCGTAGAATTTTACTTTTGGTGAACCTTTCAGGGAATAATCATTTAATCCCCAAGTAGGTAATGTATCAGTACAAACTGATTTATGATTAATTTCTATTATGAACTCTATAGGTAAATCATGACCAATAGCATATTTAACTGCTTCATTTGCTATGCCTGTTTCTGAGGTCATCCCGCCCATAAATAAATATACAATAGTATCTTTAATGTTCTTCTTTTTTAAACCTAGAGCAGTTCCTAAAGCAATAGGAATTATACCTCCAACTATAGCACTTGTATAAACTTTATATTCTGGATAAATAAGGGTTATACTTTTTCCATTTTTGATATCATTAAACAACTTATCTTCAGGAACACCTTTAAGAAGGCAATGATAGTGGGATCTCCATGAACTGAATACCCAGTCTTGTTGATTTATATTCTTAAAAATCTTTATAAGTTGACTTTCATTATTCCCGTGAAGATGGATTGGTGCTTTTATCTTTGCATTATTGAAAGAATCAGCAACCTTTCTTTCAAAATCTATTAAGGATTTTTTATCTAATAAATTCATAATTTAAATCTTATCTTATAAAATTTATCTAGTTTAAGATAGCGACTGCTGATAACTTAAGTTGTGATAAAATTTTACTTTGTTTAGGAATAATGTTAATTGGAATTAGTTCTTATTATGGGGACGCAAATTTTAAAGATATGGAAAAGCAAGCAGAAGTTTTAAGCGTTTTTAATTCTAAGGAAGAATAATAGAGCTAGGATCTAGGAGAGGGCTTTAATTTTTGCTTAATTAAATGTTGCAGCAACTTTATGTACGAATTCTATTAATTCTTCTTTACTTTTATATTGGAGCATATTAGTTTAACAAAAGCTTTTTTAATAAAGTACTAGATTATGTTCTTAGAAAGACGTTTTTGCTTTTATTCAATAAAAATTCATAAAAAAAATGAATATTGCTCTTATTAATTATTACAACGGTAAATCTATTAATTTATCTGCCTCAGACGGGACTAGAGAGAATGGCAATCTAAGATTTTTAGAATTATTAAATGAATTAGATAAAGAAAAAATTAACTATGAGATTTATAACAAGCAAAATCATAATAATTATGATTTAATACTTTTTTCAGATGTCCCAAATCTTTTGAATTTGTTATCAGTAAAAATTAGAAATATTAAAAGAAAAATACCTTTAATCTTGAATATTGAGGAAACATCCGTAGCAAGAAGTAGAAATCCTCTTATAATCCCAGGCTTATTTAGTGAAGTCTTACTAAACACTGAAAATAGAAATTATAAATTTAGAAACTACAAAACATCTACATTCTCATTGGGAAGTTTACCAAGTAGAGAAGAAATTATCTCAATTAAAGATCAAATATTGAATCAAAATAGGATAAAAAAATTAATATATATTGGAAGAAATAAAACAGCTTTAAATAAAAATTCTTCTTATCAATTCAGAACAAAAATAATAAAACAAATCAGTCAAAATAAAGATATATTTACTCTATTTGGCAAAGGTTGGAATAAAAGACAAATTCCAATGGATTTCCCCTTTATTTATCTAGCTTATAAAATAAAACCAATAAAATTTCTTTTAAAAAATTTATTAAATATATTTTATTTCTCAATTATATCTGAAGGTAATGTAGATTCAAAAATAAAAACTCAAAATAAATTTGACTATGCTTTAGCTATTGAACCATTTTTGGGATATCCCATAACAATTTTAGAAAAGATATTTGATCCAATGCTTTCAGGTTCAATCCCTTTTTATTTTGGACCTAGTAATATATCGATCCCAGATAATTGTTATATAAGAATTTCAAAAGATACTTCAGTTGAGATGATAATTGATTTAGTTAAGAAAACTACAGATAAAGAAAAAAAGGTTTTTAGGCAAAATATATATAATTTTCTAATATCAAAACAAGCTGATAAATATAGATATAGTACATACGCTAAATTTTTTATAAAAAGAATAAAGTCTTATAAATAAAAATTACTAAACTTTTTATATTCTTTAACTTTAAGAGTTTAAGAAAATATTTACAATAAATCATTCTCAATGCGATATAATGATTTATTTAAACTAATGCTAGGTTCTGGTCTTTGGGGGTTAGGTAGTGACTCATACGGAGAATTTCCTAAAGAATATGCAAAAAATGTTATTAAATATCAGATAGAAAATGGCATCTCTTTCTTTGATACCTCTGATAGTTATGGTGATGGAAGAAGTGAACAAATTCTTGGGGAGGTAATCTCTGAATTAAATATTAGGAAGGATGTTTCAATAGCTTCAAAGGTTGGCCTTTTGCCTCACAAAGGTTTCTTTATGCCTTCAGATTTTTCTTTGAAACATATCCAAAAGAAATTTACAGAGAGTCTAGATAATTTAAAAACAGATTATTTGGATATTTATCAACTTCATAGTCCAAACAAGAAAGATTTATCTCAAATCAGTGAAAGTATGCCTTGGTTAATTAAAAAAAAAGAAGAAGGTATAATTAAAAATATAGGCATTTCTGCTAGATCTCCAAGTGATGCAATATTCTTTTTGAATAATTTTTCCTTAGACGTCATTCAATGTAATTTTAATTTAATTGATCAAAGATTAATAGAAACAGGATTACTTGATTATTGTAAAAAAAATTCTATAAAAATAATTGCCAGAACCCCATTGGCTTTTGGTTTTTTAGCAGGAAAACTAACATCTTCAAAAGATCAGTTTACTAAAAATGATCATAGATATAAATGGCCCCAAGAACAATTAGATTTATGGGCCTCGGCTCATTTAGAATTTAAAAGTATAAATCTTGAATTAGATCTAACTCCGTTAGCTTTGGCACACCAATTTATTAAATTTTTTCAGCCTACTGTTTATACAACTATATGTGGTATGCATTCTTTTACTGAAGTAGACGAGAATCTAGATTCTTATTATCATAAAAATAAATTATTAGAAAAGACAATAATTAAAATTCAAAAAATATATAATTCTAAAAAATTTTTTATCGATGGAATTAAATCAAAAGGCCCCCAATAGCTACTAATTAATTTTTTTAATTTTTAATATATAAAAATGATTCAAGCATATCAATTAATAAAAGAAATTTTATTAAAAGTTGAAAGAAATGAAAAGTTAAAGATATTTCGCCATCTTTCTTTATCTATTTTAGTAGGATTACTTGATTTATTTTTATATAACTCAATTGCTGAAGTGGGAAGTGAGGTTTCATTTATTTCAAAAACTAATTTATCGAATACACAATTTATCATTGCCTTAATAATTTTCATATCATTTGCAAGATTATTATTACTTTATTCTTCAGTTATTACATCATCGAGTGTGGCAAGAAGTTTTCATTTAAGTCTTATCTTTTCTTATATTAAATTACCTTATAAAAATTTTAAATCCAAGGAAAAGGCTTTCTATCTTAATAAACTTTCTAAGCATATTGAATTGGCGATAATGGCACTGTTTTCATCTCTACAATTATTTACTAATGCTTTTACAATATTGATTTCAGGAATTTATATATTTATTACTGCTGATAATAAAACAATATTGCTTATTGTTATTGTTTCATTATTATTTTGGGTTATTGCAATTTATGCCAAATTAAAACTAAAAAAAGTTTCAAAAAATTATAAGAATGGTTTGAATTCAATGATGATAAATAATTTAAATATAATTTCTTCTTTTAGAGAAATATTCTTTTTGCAGAGTCATCAAGAAGAAACAATAAATATTGATAAGTTAGTAACGAAAACATACTTAAATGGCAACTCTATTGCTTTTTATTCATCCTTCTCAAGATATTTTTTAGAACCAATTGTATTGATCGCTCTTTTATTTTTTATATTGAAAGAAGAAAATATAGATTTAACCCCTATAAAACCAGCTATTATAATGTCCCTATTGAGGATCACAAGTGTACTCCAAACCTTTTTCGCAAGCTGGTCGAATGTTATAGCTTATAAAGAATTTGTAAAATCAGTTTCTAATGATATTAAGTTTATTTTCAAAAAAGATAGAAAATATAATCACAAAAAAGAAAATAATATCAATTTCAAAAGTAAAAATAAAAATATAATATCTATTTCAAATTTATTTTATAGATATAAATCAGACGATTGCATATTAAATAATTTGAATATTAATTTTAAATCTGGTTTAAATATTTTGATAGGTAATAACGGATGCGGAAAATCAACGTTATTAGATATCATTACAGGCCTTATTGCTCCAGAAAAAGGGGTTGTTTTAATAGAGGATATTCCAATGTGGAGTGACTCCTCAGTCTCAGTAGAAGATATAAAAAGAAGAAAATATTTGTTTAAATATATAGCTTATATTCCTCAAGAAGCGTATATCTATAATGAAAGTATTTTAAAAAATATTACAAAACAAAATTCTCTTGAAAGCTGTGACCTTTCTTTATTAAAAGAATTAGTTAATGTTCTTGGGCTTAAAGAAATTGCCGGTAATAATCTTGAATTAATTCATAAAATCTGCGGAGAAAATGGTAATAAACTTTCTGGTGGGCAAAGACAAAGAGTTGCTTTAGCAAGGTCTTTATATAAAAGACCAAGATACTTATTTTTAGATGAATCTCTCTCTGCTATTGATGATAGTTCTCGAATTGAAATACTTGAAAATTTGCAAAATTTTAAATTTATTAAATGTATAATTCTCGTTTCTCATTACTTTATAAAAGATCATCAAAATATAAATAAATATTTATTATCTAAAAAAGGAATAGAAGCTTTATAAAAACATTATTGATAAATAATGTTTATGTAATCAACTAATTCATGTTTTGTTTTTTGAATTTATAAAATTTTTATTTTCTTTAAACCATAAGCAGGTTTTTTTAATACCTTCTTCTAATGAAGTGAATCTAAAACCAGATTCCTTTATAAACTTGGAATTATCCATTGGCCTTCTATATATTCCTTTGGGTTTATTGGTTAAATACTTAATCATACTTGAATCAATTTCTAATGATTTACAAATTAAGTTTGCAATATTATCAATTGAAAGTTCTTCAGAAGTTCCAACATTAATAATTTCAGGACGATTGAAATTATTTAAACACCATTTATAAATATGAACATAATCATCTACAAATGTATATTGCCTTAAGGGGGTTCCATCACCCCAAACTTCTAAATTCCCATTACTTGATTTTGCTAAAAAAGCCTTCCTTATTAGAGAGGGCAACATGGCAGAATGTTCAGGATCAAAATTATCTTCTGGGCCATAAATTCCATTAGGTACAAGGCCAATAAAATTAGCATTGTATTGAGCTGAATAAGTTTCAATAAGGGGTTCTAATATTGCTTTAGCATATGCATAACCAGTACCTGACGAATGAGGCTTTCCTTTTAAATTAGAGGACTCTTTAATAGGTAATTCGGAATCCTCAGGATACATTCCAACAGATAAAGTTAAAATACATTTTTTTACTTTATTTCTTATGCAGTTATCAGCAATATTTATTGCCATTAATAAATTGTCTCGAAATAATGTAGCTTGATATTCTTTGCTGAAACCGATTCCACCACTTTTGGCGGCTAAATGGAATACAAAACTTGGATTTATCTTATCAAAAAGTTTTTTGCACTCTTGTGTGTTTGTTAAATCGCATTCTCTTCCTGTTGTATAAACTAGTTCATAATCTAAAAAAAGTGTTTTATTTCTCCTGAAAGCATTTCCCAACACTCCATTCGCTCCAGTTATTAGAATTTTATGTTTCGTCATAATAAATAAATTTCATTAACTAAAATAACATAAATATTTTTTTTAATTTAAAACTTTTTATCATCTAAATCAATCTTTGAATAAATAACTATTTTTTTAAAAATTTTTTAATTTTATATTTTTTAAAAAACTTAAAATGATATTCTTAATTTTACGGAAATAAAAAAATGAAATTAACAACTCTAATGAAAATCTCTTTCTTAAAAAAGAATATTGAAAACATGCAATATCAATATTTTTAGGTTTTCTGAATTTTAATTTTCTTCTAGATATTTGTTTTTGATTATTTAAATTATTTAAAAAAATACCGAAATCATATTTGAATTCTTTTATAGATAACTTTTTTTTTGCGAATAAAAATGAGTTATTACTTAGTTCTCTTAAATCATCTTTATTAATGTTATTAACTCTTTTAAACTCTGAAATGTTAAACGCTGAGACACTCAAAAAATGAATTCCTTCAATTAAGCCTAGCTTATTAGCAAGAGGTGCATGATCAATTATTGGAATACATCCTGCAATCATATATTCCCAAATTTTCCCTTTAAATTGATATCTTATAAATTCATTGTTTAATGAAAGACTATTTGAGGAAGAAGCAGCACCTGGAACCAAGCCAAAAATACATTTAGAAAGTCTTTGATTAATCTCATTAGTCTCTAAATATTCACAAATAGATGATTGAGGACCATAAAGTTTGTAGTTGAATTTTGATGATTTTAAACTATTGAACATTTCACTTCGAGCACTTCTTCTTGAATCAATTAGTCCAAGATGCACAAAAGAGATTAATCTCTCTGAAAAGTTTCTATTTTTTGCTTTATCAAAAAGGTGAGAAATATTATTCGTTTGAAAAATAGGATGATCAAAACTTGGGATTCCTAACAAAGTTTCGTAAAAAGCGGACTCTCCTAACCAATGGGTAAAAGAAAAATCTATTAAACAGCAGTATTGCTTATAAACTTGTTCGTAATATTGTAAACTATCCCCAAAAAATAAACCAAATTTTATATTTTGCTTATGTAAATAATCTGATAATTTTTTTATTTTGTAGAAATAATCTAGTTCAAAACATAAAACAATATCTCCAGGATTTATATCATGACTATAAATTTGATTACTACTTAATAATATTGTTCTATATAATGGGAAAGCAATATCAAATATATCTTTATACCTTTTTGCATGTGAACAATCTTTTTTAGAAACTATAAGAAATTGCATAATTTAGATCTATAGTGATAGGTAGTTTTTGATGTCCTTAAGGCAAATATCAATCGCAGGGGTTGAATTTAAATAAAACTCTTTATACCAATTAGTTGTCATTTCTACAGATAAATCAAAATCTAATTTAGGATTCCAATTAAGAAATTTTTTAGATTTATTAATACAAAGACTTAAGGTTTCTGATTCATGAAGATAAACAGAATCTTTTTCAAAATGATATTCACCTGGCCAAATAGAATATATTTTTTTTACTAGTTCTAATACCGATTTATTTTGATTCGTGGTAGGTCCAAAATTAAAAGCATGTGAAGATAGTTTATTATTATTCTCAATATTGTTGCTCCCTAGAAACTCAATTAGTTTTAAGTATCCATTTAAAGGGTCTAAAACATGTTGCCAAGGTCTTGTTGAATAAGGGTTTCTTATCTTCAAGGAATAGTTTTTTAAAATCGCTTGAATAGCATCAGGGATGATTCTGTTTTGTGCCCAATCTCCTCCTCCGATAACATTTCCCGCTCTCGCAGTAACTAATTTTATTGAATTACTTTTGTCCTGAATTCCTTTTTTATTTAAAAAAGATAAACGCCAACTTGCTACAGCAATTTCTGTAGCTGCTTTAGAAGCACTATAAGGATCATATCCACCAAGAAAATCATTTTCATTAAATTCTTTATTAGAATTATCATTCCAGTAAACTTTATCAGTTGTGATTATTAACGCAGTACCTGAGAATTGAATTTGGGTAATTGCGTTTAACAAATTTAAAGTGCCCATTAGATTTGTATCCCAAGTTTGCATAGGATCTTTATAGCTTTCAATAACTAATGGTTGCGCTGCCAGATGAATAATTATTTCGGGTCTAAAACTCGATATTTCTTTTTTAAGAAGCTTATAATTTCTAATATCACCCTTTACATTATCGATGTTATTTTTTAGTTGCTTAGACACTTT
>QCUA01000007.1 GCA_003210915.1 Prochlorococcus sp. AG-676-L21
CATCTATATATGGAAAGCGAGTTTTGCTAGAGACTATTCCTTCGCTTAATAATGAAATTCTATGTGCTAGTTATATTTGGTGGATTAATCATTCCTATTTAATAAAAAGTCCAGAACAAATAATTATTCCATTGCTACCTATCCCAAACATGGCAGAGCCAATAAATGAAATTACTGTTTCTCATAAAAAAAATCTGTCTAAAGATTGGTTTAGAGAATTTTTACTTCCTGAGGCAATACAAAAATTACAAAAGTCAATTTCTCCTCTTAGGCAAAACTCTGGTAAATTAATAATTCTTGATGGAAGAGCAAATAAAAGAAAATGGGGGCAGTCAATTATAAAAAGTATTCAACCTTCAAAACAAATAAACTATATGCTTCCTTACGATTAGGTTATTATTTAGGAAATATCTTTAAATATGGGAGAAGCAAAAAGGAGGAAATCATTAGGTCTTCCACCTAAAAAAAACAATATCCAATCTAAATCAGATGAATCACCTAGATTATTTGAGTGGCTACCCTTTACTTTTAATCAGAGAGACAGTTTAATTAAATTAAGCATAAAAGCTAGTTGGTATGGAATTGCAGGTTTAATTATTCTGTGGGTAGTCGTTAGATTTGTTGGACCTGCTGCAGGATGGTGGACTCCAGCTGATTCATTATGAATCTAAGCTACTGTCTTAATGTTGTTAGCAATTACTGAATTTTCTGGATTACTATTTAATGCTTTCATCGAATTAGAGCTTACTTCAGTCCCTTCTGTCAGTTTGCTTTTTACAATTGATTCTACTTTATTCTTTATTTCCAAGTTCTGATCCAACCAAATGATTGTGTTATCTCTTCCTTGACCAATGTTTTCTCCTTCGTAACTATACCAAGCACCTCTTCTGATTATAATATTAGTCTCTTCTGCTAAATCTAATAAACATCCTGTTGTACTAATTCCTTTACCGAATAGAATATCAAATTCTGCGATTCTAAATGGAGGAGCAACTTTATTTTTTGCGACTTTAACTTTTGCTCTTATTCCATATTCTTCTGTACCTCTTTTAAGAGTCTGAATTCTCCTAATGTCAAGTCTTACAGAAGCATAAAACTTTAAGGCATTACCTCCTGTAGTTGTTTCTGGATTTCCATATGTAACACCGATTTTTAAACGTAATTGATTGAGGAATATTACTGTACATCCCGATTTTCCAATATTTCCGGTTATTTTTCTCATTGCTTGACTCATTAGTCTTGCTTGACTTCCTATTACATGGTCTCCCATTTCACCTTCTATTTCTGCTCTAGGAGTTAGTGCTGCGACTGAGTCAACAACTACAAGATCTACGGCAGTTGATCTTATGAGTTGGTCAACTATTTCTAAAGCCATTTCACCTGTATCTGGTTGCGACACTAGTAAGTTTTCAACATCCACTCCTAGAGATGCGGCATAGACTGGGTCTAAAGCATGTTCAGCATCTACAAATGCAGCTATACCTCCATTCTTTTGAACTTCAGCTATCGCGTGAAGAGTTAGGGTTGTTTTCCCGGAACTTTCAGGTCCGTAAACCTCAACTACTCTTCCTTTTGGATACCCCCCTCCTAACGCTAAATCTAATGTAAGAGCCCCTGTTGATATCGTTTCCACTTTCATCCTTGAAGCATCCCCAAGCCTCATTATTGATCCCCTCCCAAAATTTCTTTCTATTTGCCCCAATACTAGATTTAATGCTTTGTCTTTTTCTGTAGATGAAGATTCTTTTGAATTTTTTTTTCTTCTTTCTTCTAAATTCATTTTTAAATTTATTGATAAGTTCTTATGATTATTTTTAAATTTACTATATTTAAATAAATTCAAAAATTAACAATAACAAACTATAGTACATGCGTACTTTAGCCTAAGATATTTAAATGGCAAGTAATTTTTCTAAACTATCCAACTTTATCAATTTAATTTCATGGGGCAGCTTAATTCTATCTGTATTTTTTAAGTAGCCCCAATCAGCTAAGTAGCAAGGGATATTACTTGTTAAAGCGTTTTGCTTTATATCAATTAGTGTATTTCTCCTGTCTTCTATAAATCCCATAATTTCAAATTCTCTCGAAAGGTTTGATGTAATTTTTACTTTTGTTCCTGATTCGTAACCAAAAATTAACTCTGGAACAATATTTAATTTTTTTAGAATTTTGCCTGCAAATATCCTTCCTTTGGTTGTTATTACCCCCGTCTTGATGTTCTCTTTTTTTAATTTTTCTATAAAATCTATAACTTCATAAAAAGGACGATGTAAATTTATCCAACTGTCAAAATCTTTATTTATTTGATATTTTCTTGCGTCATTAAGGCCTTTTTGTAACTCTTCGGAAACCCAAGAATTATCTAATAGAACTTTCTGACAATTTTGATGATATCTATTTAGAAAATCGTATTTAGTTTGATTGTTTAGTGGATCTTCTCTTTTGATAATTTGGTGGACAATGATTAACATTTCCCATCCATATTTAACCCAGGGTCTCATTTCTATGAAAGTATTTGAAACTTGTTTATAAAGATTTTGGTCAATTATGACATTTGGAGAATTTAGATATTTTTCAAAAGCTAATAATGAACTATGCCAGTATTCATTCATTCCATCAACGATAACTCCATCAAAATCAAAAAGAAATAATTTCTGTGAGATCACTCAACTAAATTTTAGAACTGGGCCGCTAGGATTCGAACCTAGGAATGTCGAGACCAAAACCCGATGCCTTACCACTTGGCGACGGCCCAATGAAATTTTATTTTAATACATTACTAGATTTTTTTCTATTAAAAATATAAATATTTATTCTAGATTTCCTGTAATGGTTTTTTAATTTCCTTCAACAGAGGATTAGCTGATTTTCCATGGGTTAAGCAATTTCCGTGCTTTTTTTATTGCTAAAGCCATTTTTTCTGGATATTCATATAATTTTTTATTATTTTTGTTGGCATCTTCAATAAGTGGTTGCATTATTTTTCTAGCAGAACTCCCAAAGGCAATTCCATCAGGAAAATTATTTATTTTTAAAAATTCATGAGTTTTTTCATTCGTTCCTCCGGCTAGTTGAATTAAACCTGGGGGAAGATGAGATCCTATATTATTCCATATTTTAACTGTATCCTTTCCTGTGGCTGGAGCTAGATCCCCAGACATAGGTCTTCCATCTAGTTGCCAAATAAGCGGCACATTATGTGAAACAAGAATTTCATATCTTTCCCAGAGTGCCTTTAAAAGATCTTTTTCTCCTTTTTGGGATTGATTTAATCCACAACTTACAGAGATTTTTTTTAATTTTATCCCTGAAGTTTTGAGAATATTTGCAACTTCTATAAAAGAATCTAGTCGATTGATTTCCGTATGAATTTCTACTGCATCAGGCTTTATTGTTTGTAGAGTGTGTGGTAAATCAATATTTGATAATTTATATTCATATTCAGAAATTAAATTTAGAGGACAAATATTAATACATCTTCCACATCCATAGCATTTATTTTCTTTAACCCCAGAATAATCAATTGCAAAGGTAGGGCAAATTCTTTCGCATGGCCTAGGACAATTAGAGGGGCATTTCAATGGATCAAATTTAGCTTTGCGAAAATGTATATCCTTTCCATCACTAATGCTTATCATCAACCCAGGAGATGCACCACATATTTCTTTCGCCCATTTGATACCATTTCTCGCAGCTTCAACTATGGATTGGTCAGCAGCAACATCAATATAGTCAACTCCAGCAGCGGAATAAATAGCACATAAATCTTCTATGGCCACAATATCTTCATTGCTCGCCCCACAAATTAATTTAACCCATTTATCTAATCCCTTTTTATTCTTTTCAAACAACTCAATTTCAGAATTCATTCAATATGTAATCATTTAAAGATTTCCATTCAAGTTTTCTAGAACCACCCATTTCAACAACTATTTTAAGTTTGTTATCTATGGTACAGATTTTAATTAAGCTCTCAAGTTCGGATTGAGATAAGACTTGACCTTCCAATAGCCATAATAATTTATCCTTGTCATTTTCATTAAATAATTCTGACGCCTGAGGAATTACTTGCTGAACCTCCCCAAGAGCACCATTTCTCCCAATACTTTGATGACCAAGATGAGGTGGCCTTATACCATGTAATTTCAGTAAAAACACTTCAGGATCTCCTAATCCTCTAGCAGAGGTTATGTAAGTTTTAAACCCTTTAGCTCGCATTCTTCTTAAAAGACGAGTTTCATATCCACCCTCAAGAGGCGCAAACATAGCTAAACATTTGTTTTTATGCAAATCATTATGAAACTTTTTCCCTGAGAGAAGTAATGGCATAAAAATATTCCGTTTAATCTATATATTATTTCATTTTATGGTACTTGATGATGTACAATTTATATTCGGTGAATTTTTATAAGCTCGTAAGCTAGCCGAGCCTCTGGAACTTTCACATTTTTAGCGTTTCGTTAAAGAAATTTGGGATGGGTTTAAACCCTAAGAGAAACTATCTTATTTAAGAAAAGTCTCATTCCTACTAATGAATTAAATTTTTGATTTATAACATTGTTCAAACTTCAAAGAGATTTGACAATTAACCAAAAATTATTTACGAGCTAGCCTACTCAAGTCTTATGTCTATAGGAATTTTAGGAAAAAAATTGGGCATGTCCCAATTATTCGATAAGAATGGGAATGCGGTACCGGTTACTCTTATAGAGGCCGGTCCTTGTCGAGTTACACAATTAAAATCTCAACCTTTGGATGGTTATACAGCTATTCAAATAGGTTACGGAGTATCAAAGGATAAGCATTTGAGTAAGCCTGAGAAAGGACACCTACTAAAATCAGGTGAAATACTTTTAAAACACCTAAAGGAATATAGAGTCGAAGAGACTTCTTCATATGAGATTGGAAAAGAAATAACTGTTACAAATTTTGAGGTTGGTCAGAAAGTGGATATTAGCGGGAAATCTATGGGTAGAGGTTTTTCCGGATATCAAAAAAGACATGGTTTTAGTAGAGGACCTATGAGTCATGGTTCCAAAAATCATAGAGCCCCAGGATCTACAGGTGCTGGAACAACTCCAGGGAGAATTTATCCTGGTAAAAGGATGGCAGGAAGATATGGAGGTAAAAAAATCACCACAAAGGGTTTACTAGTGGTCAAAATTGACGATCAGAAAAATTTGCTTGTAGTGAAAGGTTCGGTACCAGGTAAACCTGGTTCGATAGTAAATATAAGGCCTAATAATGTTGTAGGTAACAAAGTAGGAGCAAAATCATGACAACCCTAGAAACTTTAAAATGGGATGGCAAAAAAGCTGGTAAGGTTTCAATTGATTTAAAAGTTGCTAAAGAGAGTTCCTCTGCCGATTTAATCCATAGAGCTGTTCTTAGACAATTAGCTAACAAAAGACAGGGCACTGCATCTACTTTGACAAGGTCTGAAGTTCGTGGAGGCGGGAGGAAGCCATATAAGCAAAAGGGTACAGGTAGAGCTCGTCAAGGATCAATTAGGACTCCATTAAGGCCAGGAGGCGGCGTAATTTTTGGCCCTAAACCACGTTCGTATAATTTAGACATGAACCGCAAAGAAAGAAGATTAGCACTTAGAACAGCACTAATGTCTAGGATTACTGATATCAAAACTGTGGAAGATTTTGGTTCTACATTAGACCAACCAAAAACTAGTGAGATAATTAATGGTCTTTCTAGATTAGGAATAGAAAAAACAGAAAAGGTTTTAGTTATTCTTGATAATCCCTCTGAAGTCATCAAAAAATCTATTAACAACATTGAAAAAGTAAAATTAATTGCTGCTGATCAATTAAATGTTTTTGATATCCTTAACGCTAATAAGTTAATTATTGGTGAATCAGCAATCAATAAAATTCAGGAGGTTTATGCATCATGAGTAAATTCTTTGATTCTCGTTTAGCAGATATAATTCGGAAACCTGTAATTACAGAAAAAGCGACAAATGCGCTTGAACTCAACCAATATACTTTTGAGGTA
The DNA here is from genome assembly GCA_003210915.1 of Prochlorococcus sp. AG-676-L21. Taxonomy (GTDB): domain Bacteria; phylum Cyanobacteriota; class Cyanobacteriia; order PCC-6307; family Cyanobiaceae; genus Prochlorococcus_A. The sequence goes on from QCUA01000007.1 coordinate 6,013, forward strand.
GATCATAGAGCGGCAAAACCTCAGATAAAGGCAGCAATTGAGTCCTTGTTTAGTGTTAAAGTTATAGGAATTAACACTATGAATCCTCCAAGGAGAACAAGAAGAGTCGGTAAATTCTCCGGGAAACGTTCTCAAATTAAAAAAGCAATTGTCCGTCTTGCTGAAGGAGACAAAATTCAACTATTCCCAGAATCTTAAGGAGTATTTATTATGGCTATTCGTAAATTCAAACCCTATACACCTGGAACTAGACAAAGAGTCGTTACTGACTTTAGTGAGATTACAGGTTCAAAACCAGAAAGATCATTAATTGTTTCTAAGCATAGGAATAAAGGTAGAAATAATAGAGGAGTTATCACCTGTCGTCACAGAGGAGGGGGACATAAAAGACAATACAGATTAGTTGATTTCAGAAGAGACAAAAAAAATATTAATGCAAAAGTTGCAGCTATTCATTATGATCCTCATAGAAATGCGAGACTTGCACTGTTATTCTATGAAGACGGAGAGAAAAGATATATAATCGCGCCAGCGGGTATAAAAGTAGGTCAAAATGTAATTTCTGGTGAAGGTGTTCCAATTGAAGAAGGGAATGCGATGCCCCTATCTTCCATGCCATTAGGATCGAGTGTTCATTGTGTAGAATTATATGCTGGTAGAGGTGCTCAAATGGTCAGATCTGCAGGAGCTAGTGCACAACTAATGGCGAAAGAAGGAGATTATGTCGCTTTAAAACTCCCATCTACTGAAGTTAGACTTGTACGCAAGGAATGTTTTGCAACTTTAGGTGAAGTGGGTAATTCTGAAATACGTAATACTAGCTTAGGAAAAGCTGGCAGAAGAAGATGGTTAGGTAGAAGACCTCAAGTAAGAGGTAGTGTTATGAACCCATGTGATCATCCACATGGAGGAGGAGAGGGAAAAGCTCCAATTGGTAGGGCAGGCCCTGTAACGCCTTGGGGTAAGGCAGCACTTGGATTAAAGACACGTAAGAAAAACAAGACAAGTAACAAATTAGTTGTTCGAAGACGTCGTCGTATTTCTAAGAGAAGTAGAGGAGGAAGAGATTCTTGATTACTACTATTTCTATTTCTATTTCTATTTTATAAATTATGGGACGTTCATTAAAAAAAGGGCCTTTTATAGCAGATAGTTTGCTTAAAAAGGTAGAAAAACAAAATACTGATAATGATAAATCAGTCATCAAAACATGGTCTAGATCTTCGACTATCCTTCCTGTTATGATTGGTCATACGATTGCTGTTCACAATGGTAAGGCCCATATACCAGTATTTATAACTGAACAAATGATTGGCCATAAATTAGGTGAATTTGCTCCTACAAGAACCTATCGTGGCCACTTAAGAGACAAGAAGGGGACAAGATAAATGACAAAAACACCTGAAATGACAAAAACAGCTATTGCTCACGGTAAGTATATTCGTGGTTCTGCATCAAAAGTAAGAAGAGTTCTCGATCAAATTAGAGGTAAATCTTATAGAGAAGCACTTATTATGTTGGAATTTATGCCATATAGATCCACCGACCCTATTACTAAGGTTTTAAGATCTGCCGTAGCTAATGCAGAACATAACTTGGGTATGGAACCCTCTTCACTAGTAATATCTGCAGCCTCCGCAGATAATGGTCCGGTGATGAAAAGGTTCAGACCAAGGGCTCAAGGTAGAGCTTTCTCTATCAAAAAACAGACTTGCCATATTAGCATTTCTGTTGAATCTGCTCCTAATCAAACTAATACGGAGACACAAAACTAATGGGCAATAAAATTAATCCAACGGGGCTTAGGTTAGGTATTACACAAGAACACCGTTCAAAATGGTTCGCTACTTCTAAAACTTATCCAATTCTTTTACAAGAAGATCATAAGATTCGTACCTTTATCCAAAAGAAATATAATACAGCTGGAATTAGTGATGTTCTAATTGCTAGAAAAGCTGATCAGTTAGAACTTGAATTAAAAACAGCTAGACCTGGAGTGATTGTTGGAAGGCAAGGAAGTGGTATTGAGGAATTGAGATCAGGTATACAAAAAACTATAGGAGATAGAACAAGGCAGGTTCGAATTAATGTAGTTGAAGTGGAGAGAGTTGATGCGGATGCATATTTACTTGCTGAATACATAGCACAACAATTAGAAAAAAGAGTTGCCTTTAGAAGAACTATAAGGATGGCTTTGCAAAGAGCACAAAGGGCTGGAGTTCTGGGCTTGAAAGTACAAGTTGGTGGAAGACTTAATGGCGCAGAAATAGCTAGAACAGAGTGGACTAGAGAAGGTAGGGTTCCTCTTCATACTTTGAGGGCTGAGGTTGATTATGCACTACGTGAAGCAAATACAACTTATGGTGTTTTAGGAATTAAAGTTTGGGTCTTTAAAGGTGAAGTTCTTCCGAAAGAAGAACAAACTGTTCCTGTTGGGGCTATTCCAAGAAGGAAAGGTAGTCGAAAACCTCAGCAATTTGAGGATCGTTCAAATGAGAATTCATAGGAGGTATAACAATGCTTAGTCCAAAACGTACTAAATTCCGAAAACAGCATAGAGGCAGAATGAAAGGAATTGCCTCTAAGGGTAATACTATTGCATTTGGTCAGTTTGCTCTCCAAGCTCAAGACTGTGGCTGGGTAACTGCTCGTCAGATTGAAGCAAGTAGAAGAGCAATGACAAGATATGTGAAACGTGGAGGAAAAATATGGATTCGTATTTTTCCAGATAAACCAGTGACTATGAGACCCGCTGAAACTAGGATGGGATCAGGAAAAGGTAATCCAGAGTTTTGGGTGGCTGTTGTAAAACCTGGAAGAATATTATTTGAAATGGGTGGTGAAGAGATTACAGAAGAAATTGCGAAAGAAGCTATGCGCTTAGCCCAATACAAATTACCAGTAAAAACAAAATTCATTTCTAGTGATAAAAATCTAAGTAGTGATTCATCTGAAGAAGCAAAGATAGAGAAAGAATCATCAGAGGAGGTTAAAAAATGAAAAACTCAGAATCTATAAATGAATTTAAAAAGTTAAATTCTTCTCAAATTTCTGAAAAAATTGATCAATTACGTAAAGATCTCTTCGACTTGAGATTCAAACAAGCAACAAGACAGCTTAATGAAACTCATCAATTTAAAATCATCAAGAAACAAGTTGCACAATTACTAACTCTTAGTAAAAGTCAATCCAATTCTCAAAAAACCGCTGATTAATTATTACTATGGCACTTAAAGAAAGAATTGGTACTGTTGTAAGCGACAAAATGGACAAAACAGTTGTTGTTGCCGTAATCAATAGATACCCACATCCAACTTATAAAAAGATCGTAAGTAAAACTACTCGCTATAAAGCACATGATCCAGAAAACACATGTGTTTTAGGAGATAGAGTTAAAATTAAAGAAACAAGGCCCCTAAGTGCTCATAAAAGATGGGCAATAGAGGAAATTCTAAATAAAACAATAAAGATTAAGGAGGATGAAAAATGATTCAACAGGAAACTTATTTAACTGTTGCTGATAACAGTGGCGCTAAAAGAATTCAATGTATAAGAGTGCTTGGCTCAAATAGAAGATATGCACATGTTGGAGATGTCGTTGTTGCATCAGTAAAAGATGCTTTGCCAAATATGGGGGTTAAAAAATCGGATGTAGTTAAAGCAGTTGTCGTTAGGACAAGGCATACTTTAAGGAGAAATACAGGTAACTCAATTCGTTTTGATGATAATGCAGCTGTTTTGATTAATGAGGATAAAAATCCAAAAGGTACTAGAGTCTTTGGTCCAGTGGCAAGGGAATTACGCGATAAGAATTTTACGAAGATTGTTTCTTTAGCTCCGGAGGTTATTTAGATGCTGGACTCAATTAAACAAAATAAAAACTCCAAACGAATAAAAATGAGAATCAAAACAGGAGACTTAGTAAAAGTTATTAATGGCAAAGAAAAGGGAAAGACTGGTGAAGTTTTAAAAACTATTCCTCTAGAGAATAGAGTCGTGGTCAAGGGAATAAATCTTAGAACAAAACATGTTAAACCTACTCAAGAAGGAGAAAGTGGAAGAATACTGACAGAAGAAGCATCCTTACATGCTTCTAATGTAATGTTTTTTTCAAAGGATAAAAATCTAATAAGTAAAATAGAATATTTTATTGACAAAGAAGGAGTTAAAAAGAGGAGATTAAAAAAAACTGGTGAACTAATTGATTAAATTTTTCATCAAAAAAGAGAATTTTCAATTTCCTTATTACAGAAATTCTGACAAAGACCAGAATTAATCCCAAAAAACATGACTCTTAAAACTCGCTACAAAGAAGCAATAAGACCAAAACTTTTAAAAGATCTTGGCCTTAAAAATATACATCAAGTACCCAAAGTTATTAAAGTTAACGTAAATAGAGGTCTTGGAGAAGCTGCTTCAAATTCAAAGGCTTTAGAAGCCTCTTTAAATGAAATGGCTACTATTACCGGACAAAAAGCTTTAGTTACAAGATCTAAAAAAGCAATTGCAGGCTTTAAAATAAGGGAAGGTATGGCAATAGGTTGTACTGTTACTTTACGGGGTGACAGAATGTATTCTTTTTTAGAAAGATTTATAAATCTAGCATTACCAAGAATTAGAGACTTTAGAGGTGTCAATCCTAAAAGTTTTGATGGAAGAGGTAATTATACTTTAGGTGTTAAAGAACAATTGATATTTCCTGAAATCTCATTTGATAAAATTGATTCCATTAGAGGAATGGACATAACAATTGTCACCAGCGCCTCAACCGATCAAGAAGGTAAAGCTCTCCTGAAAGAGCTAGGAATGCCTTTTAGTAATTAACTTTATAAACATGTCAAATCACGATCCTATTTCAGATATGCTTACTCGTATAAGAAATGCGAGTCAAAAAAAGCATACATCAACTTCGATTCCAGCTTCCAGAATGATTTTAAATATAGCTAAAGTACTCCAAAAAGAAGGCTTTATAGCGGATATTAATGAGGAAGGTGAAGGTTATGAGTCAAAAATAGTTCTAGGACTTAAATATAGTGGGAAAAACAGATTTCCTACTATCAGATCTATGCAAAGAGTAAGCAAGCCTGGTTTGAGAGTTTATAAAAATACAAAGGGGTTACCAAAAGTTCTTGGGGGTCTTGGAGTTGCTATAGTATCAACCTCAAAGGGTGTAATGAGTGACCGTGATGCAAGGAAACAAGGCATCGGTGGCGAAGTTCTTTGTTATGTTTATTAAGGAGAATTAATTATGTCAAGAATTGGAAAATGTCCAGTACAAATACCGGACAAAGTATCTGTTGATATCAATGGATTAATCATTACTGTAAAGGGTCCCAAAGGGGAACTAAAAAGACTAATGCCTGAAGGTGTAAATTTTGATCAGAAAGAAAATCAGATTGTTGTTACTCCATCAACTACGAAAAGATATTCAAGGGAAAGACATGGTCTTTGTAGAACTTTGATTTCAAATATGGTGCAAGGAGTTACTGAAGGCTACTCAAAGAAATTAGAAATAGTAGGTGTTGGATCTAGGGCTCAAGTGAAAGGAAAAAATTTAGTAGTAAGTGCTGGATATAGTCATCCAGTAGAAATGAGCCCCCCTGATGGTATAACATACAAAGTTGAAAGTAATACAAATGTAACTGTATCTGGAATTGATAAAGAAATTGTTGGAAACGAAGCAGCAAAAATCAGATCAATCAGACCTCCAGAACCCTACAAAGGTAAAGGTATTAAATACCAAGATGAGAGAATCATCAGAAAAGCTGGTAAATCCGGCAAAAAATAATTGCTTTAAAAATCATGGCTAAAATTTCAAGGAAACTTCAAACTCAAAAAAGGCATAAAAGATTAAGGCGTTACTTAATTGGTAGTAACGAACGCCCAAGATTAGCTGTTTACCGTTCAAATAATCATATTTATGCCCAAGTTATAGACGACAATGCACAACAAACTATATGTTCTGCATCTACTCTAGATAAAGAACTTAAGGAAGATGTAGAAAAACTCTCTTCAAACTGCAGTTCATCTTCATTTGTTGGTAAGTTATTAGCTAAAAGAGCGATTAAGAGAGGTATTAAACAAGTAATTTTTGATCGAGGTGGGAATTTATACCATGGGAGAGTTAAAGCCCTAGCAGATGCGGCCCGTGATGCAGGCTTGAATTTCTAAATAATTATTTTTATCATGACAGACACTCCAACAAAACAAGTAAATCAGTCAAAGACTGAAAATGCCCCCTCATCTAATTCTAATGAGCAGAGGAGAGGTAATCGTAATAATGATCGAAAAAGAAATCGAAGAGGTGATTCTAAAAATGAGAGGGATTCTGAGTGGCAAGAAAGAGTTGTTCAAATCAGAAGGGTATCTAAAACAGTAAAAGGTGGTAAGAAAATGAGTTTTAGAGCAATAGTTGTTGTTGGTAATGAGAAAGGGCAAGTAGGAGTAGGAGTCGGTAAGGCAGGGGATGTTATTGGAGCAGTAAGAAAAGGTGTTTCAGACGGCAAAAAAAATCTTGTTAGAGTCCCCTTAACTCCAAACAACTCAATACCTACTTTATCTAAAGGTAGTGATGGAGCTGCTAATGTACTGATTAGACCTGCTGCACCTGGTACTGGGGTAATTGCAGGGGGCTCAATAAGGACAGTTTTAGAATTAGCAGGTATAAAAAATGTCTTAGCTAAAAGATTGGGTAGTAAAACCCCCTTAAATAATGCGAGAGCGGCAATGGTTGCTCTTTCCCAATTAAGAACCCACAAATCTGCCTCTAGGGAGAGAGGGATTTCTCTTGAACAGCTTTACTCTTGAAATTATGACTTCAACTTTAAATACACTAAAATCAAATACCGGTTCAAGAAGGAAAAAATTAAGAAAAGGTAGGGGTATAGCTGCTGGGCAGGGGGCTTCTTGTGGTTTTGGTATGAGAGGACAGAAATCTCGATCAGGAAGACCTACCCGCCCAGGATTTGAGGGTGGTCAAATGCCACTCTATCGAAGGGTTCCCAAGTTAAAGCACTTTGAAATTATTAATCAAAAAAATTTTTCAATAGTTAATTTAATTAAATTAAATGAATTTAAAGATGGAGAAATCGTTAATGTAGATTCACTAGTGAAGAAAAAAGTTTTATTTAAGCCGCAATTTCCTCTTAAAATTTTAGGTAATGGAGAAGTTAAAGTGAAATTAAAAGTTCAAGCTCATGCATTCACTAAAGTTGCTAAAGAAAAAATAGAAGCTGCAGGTGGATCTTGCGAAATAATTCAAAATAAATAAATTCCATTAAATATTTAATTTCACTTGCCGATGTTAGTTAACAAAAGTAGAAATCCTAGTGCCTCTGAGATTATCTCCCAATTATTTTTAAATAAGGAGTTAAGGAATCGAGTTTTAACAACCCTAGGACTTTTACTTTTGGTCCGTTTAGGTATTTATATACCAATGCCCGGGATAGATAGAGTTGCTTTTAAAAGTTTCATAGATCAAGGTGGACAATTGATAGGTTTTCTAGATATTTTTACTGGGGGAGGGATTTCAACCTTAGGAATATTTGCACTCGGAATTTTACCTTTTATTAATGCTTCAATTATTATTCAACTTCTGACTGCTTCATTACCTGTCCTTGAAGATTTGCAAAAAAATGAGGGTGAAGCAGGTAGAAGAAAAATTGCTCAGATAACCAGATATGTTTCTTTGGGATGGGGGTTTTTACAAAGTATCATATTCTCCCTAATTCTTAGACAGTATGCAATCGAGGGAATAACTGAAACCGCTTTTGTTTTGCAAACATCTATTGCCCTCGTGACAGGCTCAATGATAGTAATGTGGTTTAGTGAAATTATTACGGAGAAAGGTATAGGTCAAGGTGCCTCATTGGTGATTTTCTTAAATATTGTTGCAACCTTGCCAAAAGCTTTGAGTTCAACTATTGAAAAAGCACAAACTGGTGATCGTGGAGATGTTCTTGGTATAGCCGTTCTACTTGGAGTCTTTTTACTTACAATTGTAGGAATAATTTTTGTTCAAGAAGGAGCAAGACGTATACCAATTGTTAGTGCAAAAAGACAGATAGGTAATTCTTCATTACTTCCAACAAGACAAAGTTATCTGCCATTAAAATTGAATGCTGGGGGAGTTATGCCAATTATCTTTGCATCTGCCTTGATATTTTTACCAATAACAGTTGCAAATGTTACCGGTAATCCAATTTTGATTAAATTAGCAGGCAGTTTAAATCCGGGTTCTTCCAATCCATGGCCATATGCAATAACATTTTTTGCTTTAATTTTAGGTTTCTCATACTTTTATGCTTCTCTTACTATCAATCCAGTAGATGTAGCATCTAATTTAAAAAAGGGAGGAGTTGCTATTCCTGGAGTAAGACCTGGTTCTAATACCGCAAATTATTTGTCAGGCATTCAAAATAGGTTGACACTATTAGGAGGATTATTTCTAGGTTCAGTCGCTATAATTCCTGCGGCTGTAGAAAGAGCAACTAATGTTCAAACTTTTCAAGGTTTAGGAGCCACTTCTCTATTAATTCTTGTAGGAGTTGCAATTGATACTGCTAAACAAATTCAAACTTATGTTATTTCTCAGAGGTATGAGGGATTAGTTAATAATTAATGAAAAAACATTTATTATTTTTGGGACCACCTGGAGCAGGGAAAGGAACTCAAGCTGCGATCTTAAGTGCAGCCAACTCTTATTTACATCTATCTACTGGAGAATTATTAAGAAAAGAGATAGACTTGGATACTGATTTGGGTAAACAAGTAAAAGATATTATGAATCAAGGGGAACTTGTAAGTGATCAATTAGTTTTAGAAATTGTTAAAAAGAATTTGGATAAGGATAATAAAGGGTGGATATTAGATGGCTATCCTAGAAATTTGCCTCAAGTACATTCCCTAAATAAAGTCTTGAAGAATATAAATCAACCTTTAGAGATAGTCTTTTATTTAGATATACCAGACGAAGTTTTAATAAAGCGTTTACTTATTAGGGGTAGAAAAGATGATAATGAAGAAACTATTAAAACAAGATTAAAAATTTATAAGGAAACTACAGAGCCATTAATTGAATACTATAAAAATCTCTCGTTATTAGAATATATCAACGCTGACGGCGATCTAAAAACAATTTCTGCTGATATAAAACAAAAAATGGCTTGATGATGATGTACAATATGGAATTAACATTTTAATGAGAAAACCTTATGAAGGTTAGAGCCTCAGTAAAAAAAATGTGTGACAAATGTCGTGTTATTCGTAGACATGGCAGGGTAATGGTTATTTGCACCGCTAGCCCTAGACACAAACAGCGTCAAGGTTAATCTTTGACAATTTTAAATTAAAAACCTTTTACTAATTCGAAACAAGTGGCCAGGATTGCAGGAATTGACATACCTCGTGAAAAACGAGTTGAAATTGCACTTACATACATCTATGGAATTGGTCTAACAAGATCAAAATTAATCCTCTCAAGTACAGGAGTTAATCCTGATATTCGTGTAAAAGACTTATCAGATAGTGATGTGCAAAAATTGAGAGGGGCTGCAGAAGATTTTACTGTAGAGGGCGATTTGCGTAGACAAGAGGGAATGTCTTTAAAACGCTTGCAAGATATTGGTTGTGTTCGAGGCAGAAGACATAGAATGAGTCTTCCTGTAAGAGGACAGAGAACAAGAACTAATGCTAGAACTAGAAGAGGCTCAAGAAAAACAGTTGCTGGAAGAAAAAAATAAATTCTTTTTAAACAGAAACTAAACTTAATTATCTAAATTGTTATGGCAGCTCCAGTAAAAAAAACAGGCTCAAAGAAATCAAAGAAAAATGTACCAAATGGTGTAGTACATATTCAAAGTACTTTTAATAATACTATTGTATCTATTACTGATACTTCAGGTCATGTAATTTCTTGGTCTTCTGCCGGAGCCAGTGGATTTAAAGGTGCTCGAAAAGGAACCCCATTTGCTGCCCAAACAGCCGCTGAAGCAGCAGCGAAAAGAGCGCTTGATCAAGGAATGAGACAAATAGAAGTATTAGTTAGAGGCCCTGGCTCAGGTAGGGAAACCGCCATAAGAGCTTTACAAGTTGCTGGTTTAGAAATAACTCTAATAAGAGATGTAACTCCATTACCTCATAATGGATGCAGAAGACCTAAACGTAGGCGCGTTTAGAACTTAACCATTTCCCCCCCCCCAAACTTTCAACCCTTTTTTTCCGTGTTGCAATACCAGATTGACAGAATCGATCATCAAGTATCAGATGATCGCTCCCAAACAGGAACATTTTTAATTGGTCCCTTAGAAAGAGGACAAGCTACAACTCTCGGTAACTCTCTAAGAAGAGTTCTTATGGGAGGGCTAGAAGGAAGTGCTGTTACTGCAGTTAGAATTGCAGGAATTAATCATGAATATGCCACTATCCCAGGAGTTAGAGAAGATGTTCTAGATATTCTTTTAAATTGTAAGCAACTTTCTATTAATAGTTCCAACCCAGAGCTTGAGATTGGACGACTAGTTGTTAAAGGCCCAATGGAAGTAAAGGCAAATGACATACAATTTTCTTCTCAAGTTGAAATTGTTGATGGTGAAAAACCTATCGCAACTATTCAAGATGGACATAATCTAGAGCTAGAAATTCATGTAGAAAGAGGGGTCGGTTATAGACCTGTTGATCGAAGAAACCAAGAGACTACATCTATTGACTTGCTTCAAATTGATGCTGTTTTTATGCCTGTAAAAAGAGTTAATTTCACAATAGATGAAACTGCTGTTGCAGAAGGAGCAACTGGTAGAGAAAGATTAACAATGGAAGTTGTAACAGATGGTTCAACGAGCCCTGATGATGCAATTGCTGAAGCAGCAAACCAGTTAATTGAACTCTTTCAGCCCCTAGCCACAGTTACAATGGTAGAAGAAATACCTGAAGAACCAGAACCTTCTCCTGAAGCTCAAATTCCATTAGAAGAACTAAACTTGTCCGTTAGAGCTTATAATTGTCTGAAAAGAGCACAAGTTAATTCTGTTTCAGATTTAATGGGATTCAGTTATGAAGATCTTTTAGAAATTAAGAACTTCGGCTCGAAATCTGCAGATGAGGTTATTGAGGCTCTTGAGCGAATAGGAATTTCAATTCCACAAAGTAGGACATCTGTTTAACAAACTTTTGAGATTATGAGACATCAACTTAGAATTCCTCTTTTAAGCAAACCAGCTGATCAAAGAAAAGCTCTTCTTAGAGGTTTAACTACACAACTTATTAGAGAAGGTAGAGTAACTACTACCAAAGCAAGAGCTAAGGCTTTAAGAAACGAGACGGAAAGAATGATCTCCTTAGCAAAGGAGGGTACTTTATCTGCCAGAAGAAGAGCCATTGGTTACATTTATGATAAAAAATTAGTTCACTCACTATTTGAAAAAGCTCAAGAAAGATATGGAGATAGAAATGGTGGTTATACACGAATTGTTAGAACTGTTGCTAGAAAAGGTGATAATGCTCAAATGGCTATTATTGAACTTGTTTGAAGCTAGAAAAATAAAACTTTAAAATATCACTTTTGAAAAGAGTAGCTTTACTTATCCAATATGATGGATCCTATTATTCTGGTTGGCAAAGACAGAAAAATGCAATAAGTGTTCAAGAGACAATAGAAAAGTGCCTTTTAAAAATATCGAATCAAATTATAAAAACATTTGCTTCTGGGAGAACAGATGCTGGAGTTCATGCATCTGGACAAGTAGTTCATTTTGATATTGATTTTGTAATTCCAATAGATCATTATGCGGATGTACTAAATAGTAGATTACCTCAGACCATTAGAATCTTAGAATCAGTAGAGGTAAAAAATAGCTGGCATGCTTGCTATTCTGCAGTTTATAGACATTATCGATACATAATCAATAATAGTAAAATACCTAATTTGTTTTTAAATAAGTGGTCATGGCATAGATATCAGAAATATCTTGATGAGTTTTCTATGTCAAAGGCCTTAGATGGAATGCTTGGAGAGCATGATTTTTTTGCTTTTCAAAAGAGTGGAAGTAATAGATCTAATTCTGTAACAACAATAAAATATATCAAATTAGAGAGGACTGAGGATTTGGTATTGATAGATATAAAAGCTACAGGATTTCTTTATGGAATGGTCCGTTCAATTGTGGGACAACTTGTCTTAGTAGGAGAAAAGAAAATAACACCAGATATTTTTAAAGATAGATGGTTTTATAAAAAGAAATATGATGTTCGCGAATCAGCGCCAGCCAAAGGGTTATGTTTTGTAAATTCAGTATATGAAGAAAATATTTTTAAAGGGATCAATAAAAATGATCTTTTTCCGAAATTTGTAATTAGAGGTTACTCATAGCTTGGAAGATTTTATAAACTTAAATAATATATTTAGATAATCAAAATAATTGTTTATTCCTCCTTCAATAAGGTAGAATTTAAAATTGATTAAAATTTATTCAAGTAAAATTTATAAATGAATAAAACTATTACTCCCTCTATAGAAACTATCGAACGAAATTGGTTTTTAGTTGATGCTAAAGATAAGACACTTGGCAGGCTTTCTACAGAAATAGCTGCTGTTTTGAGAGGAAAGAATAAACCAACATTTACCCCTCATTTAGACACAGGTGATTTTGTTATTGTTGTTAACGCCGAAAAAGTAGAGGTAACAGGTAAAAAAGCATCACAGAAATTATATAGGAGGCATTCTGGTAGACCAGGAGGAATGAAAGTTGAAAAATTTGAATCGCTTCAAGAAAGGATTCCTGAGAGAATAATTGAGCAAGCTGTTAAAGGAATGCTTCCTCATAATTCATTGGGAAGGCAGCAATTCAAGAAATTAAAAGTTTATAAAGGTTCAGATCATCCTCATGCTGCACAAAATCCTGTATTATTAAATAGTTAAACTCTAACAATGAATAGTCAAATAAAAAACAAAGCAGTTTATTGGGGTACTGGAAGAAGAAAAACTTCTGTGGCAAGAGTTCGTTTGATTCCTGGCAATGGACAAATAAAAATAAACGGTCGTTCTGGTGATGATTACTTAAACTTCAACCCATCACACTTAAATTCAGTTAAAGCGCCTTTACTAACTTTAGGCCTTGAAAATTCATATGATATTTTTGTAAATGTTTTTGGTGGTGGTTTAACAGGGCAGGCAGATGCAATCAAGCAAGGAGCAGCTAGAGCTCTTTGCGATTTATCACCTGACAACAGAAAGCCTTTAAAAACGGAAGGTCACCTTAGTAGAGACCCTAGAGCAAAAGAAAGAAGAAAATATGGTCTTAAAAAAGCTAGAAAAGCTGGTCAATTCTCTAAACGTTAAACATTTTTTATCATGCCTAAATCAGAAATTCATCCTAAATGGTACCCAGATGCAAAAGTTATTTGTAATGGAGAAGTTGTAATGACTACAGGTTCAACTAAGCCTGAATTACATGTTGATGTTTGGAGTGGGAATCATCCTTTCTTTACTGGAACGCAAAAAATTCTTGATACTGAAGGTAGAGTTGATAGATTTATGAAAAAATATGGAATGGGTTCAGCTGATTCGGCTACTTCAAAAGAACCAAAAGAATCTAAAGAATCAGATAAATAAAAATTTACTAATCAAAAATTAAGCAAATTTTCAATTGGAATATACAACATTAATTGCAAGGTTGAAAAATGCTTCAGAAAGTTTTGTCAATTTGGAAATGCAGTTGGCTGATCCTGATATTGCAAATAACCCTAAAAAACTAGAATCAATAGCAAGAGAAAGAGCCAAGCTGGAACCTTTGGTTTTAGATTTTAATCAATTACTTGATACTGATAAAGAAATTGGTGACTCCAAACAATTGCTTAAAGAGAATAGAAATGATAAAGATATGGAATCATTGATCAATGAAGAATTATTCAGTCTAGAAGATCTTAAGAATCAACTTATTGAAAAATTAACAATTGCTTTATTACCCAAAGATCCACGAGATGAAAGAAGTGTAATGTTGGAAATTAGAGCTGGAGCAGGAGGAAATGAAGCTTGTATTTGGGCCGGTGATTTAGCAAGAATGTATGAAAGATATGGACAAAAGATTGGTTGGACAGTAAAACCTATTAGTGCTTCTGAATCAGATATGGGAGGATTTAAAGAATTAGTTATTTCTGTAAAAGGAGATTCTGTTTATAGTCAATTGAAATTTGAGGCAGGTGTTCATAGAGTTCAAAGAGTCCCAGCAACTGAATCTCAAGGCAGAGTTCATACTTCTACTGCAACAGTTGCGGTTATGCCTGAGGCTGATCCAGTAGAAGTTAAGATTGATCCAACTGAGATAGAAATTGGTACAGCTAGATCAGGTGGTGCTGGAGGTCAAAATGTTAATAAGGTAGAGACTGCTATTGATCTAATTCATAAGCCAACAGGTATCAGAGTATTTTGCACACAAGAAAGATCTCAGCTACAAAATCGTGAGCGAGCTATGGAAATTCTAAGAGCTAAGTTATATGAGATTCAATTAAAAGAAGCTAATGCTAAGGAAAGGTCGCAAAGGCTAATGCAAGTTGGGAGTGGAGATAGAAGCGAAAAAATTAGAACTTATAATTTTAAGGATAATAGAACTACTGATCATAGGTTGGGATCCAATTTTGCATTAGAGCCAATTCTGGCAGGACAACTAGATGATGTTATTGATGCTTGTTTAGCACAAGAACAAAAAAGGATGCTAGAAGATTTTAATGAGAATGAAAATTAATTAATTTTAAGCAGCTAACCCAATTACATATTTACTCCATTCTTTATGTTTTCCAGAGTCTATTTGCCTTGTGGCTTCAAAATTTAGATTGCTTAATGGACGATATGGCTTTCGTTTTAAAGGCATATTTGCTTCTTCGGGGGTCCTATTACCTTTTTGAACATTACATCTAAGGCATGCAGTTGTTACATTTTCCCAGTTGTCATTTCCACCTCTGCTTCTTGGTAAAACGTGATCTATCGATAAATCACTACCTCTGTGGTTACAATATTGACATGAATTATTGTCTCTAAGAAGTATATTTTTTCTTGTAAGTGCGACCTCTCTGAAGGGAACTTTAACGTAGTAGCGAAGCCTAATAACAGTAGGAAGGTTTTGCCCAGAATGTATGGCATATGATTGATCTTCTTCTAAACTTTCAGCTTTACCTTTGATCATTAAAATTACAGCTCTTCGCCAAGAAGTAATGTTTAAAGGTTCATAAGATGCGTTTAAAACAAGAGTCTGGCCCATGCCAAATATCAATTTACATGTCATGCTAGCGGTATATTTAAATAAGCGCATATAATCGCTTAATCATTAATTCAAATTCTTTGAATAATCGAAAAATTAAATTTGATACTCTTCCAAGTTTTGAAGGAGAAATAGATCCAACTCAAAGAGCTTGGATAGAAGTCAGTGGTAAAGCAATAGAGGCAAACGTAAGGCAATTAAGATCAAAATTAAAAAATAATTGTGAATTTATGGCAGTTGTTAAGGCTGATGGATATGGACATGATGCAAAAGTTGTAACTGAAAATGCGATTAAAGGTGGCGCTTCTCAATTAGGAGTAGCAACCTTAAAGGAGGGTATAAAACTTCGTTCTTTTGGGATAAATGCCCCAATTCTTGTACTTGGTAATCTTTATACGAAAAAAGATTTATTAATATGTTTTAGAAATCATTTGATGCCAACTGTTAGTACTTTTAGGGAGTGTTTGATTTGTAATAATATTGGAAAGAGTAATAATTTCAAATTCTCATTGCATCTAAAAGTTGATACTGGGATGTCAAGATTAGGATTTGAATATGATCAGTTTGTTCAACAATTTAATAATATTAAATCACTTGAAAATATTGCTGTTAAGGGAATATATAGTCATCTCGCCTGCGCAGATGAAAAGAATGCTTTGAATCCAAAAAGCAGCACTCAATTACAAAAAGAAAAATTTCAAGAATTATTGAAAATTATTGATATTGATAATACACAAAATATTAAGATTCATCTTGCTAATTCTGCTGGCATGATTCTTGGCAAAGATTTTCATTTTGATATGGTACGCGTTGGCCTTTCCATGTATGGCTATGACCCATTAGTAAATATAAATGAAAATTTATTTCTTAAACCTGCTTTATTTTTAAAGGCTAAAGTGACTTTTGTTCGAACTATTGAAAAAGGTATTGGAGTCAGTTACGGAAATAAATTTGTTAGTGATAGAAAAACAAAGTTAGCGGTTTTAAGTATTGGTTATGCTGATGGCATCATTAGAAATTTATCTGGCAAAATAAGTTTGATTCATAATAAAAAACTTTATTCTCAAGTTGGATCTATAACAATGGATCAAATGATGGTAGATATTACAGACTCAAATGATATTGACGTTGGTAGCACCATGCTATTACTAGGATCTGAAGGAGATAAATCAATTTCTCCGATTGACTGGGCAGATAAATGTAATAGCATTCCTTGGGAAATTCTTTGCTCTTTTAAAAATAGATTACCAAGAGTCCAAGTTGATTAGACATTTCGATTAAATAAATAATTTTGAATGTTTGCTCAAAAATTGATAATGTAGAAGAACTGGAGAGGTGGCTGAGTGGTTGAAAGCGGCTCCCTGCTAAGGAGTTACAGGAGGTAACTTTTGTCGAGGGTTCGAATCCCTCCCTCTCCGTATTTATTTATAAGAATCATTTTTATTCTTGGAGTTTTTTAAAAAAATCAATATCTATATTTTTAAGATCATTTACTGTATTTAGAATTAAATCAGCTCCTGCATCTTTAAGTTTTGATTCATATGAAATACGTTCTTTCATCCTAGATTCTAAATGGAGATGAGGAGGAGCTACTCCAATGCTTATAAATTTTTGACTTGGGATTCTTTTTTTTGCATTAGAAACAGTATTGATATCAGCAATTGTGTCACCGACATATGCAATGGGTACATTTTTATCACCTAAACTATTTTCGGAAAGCTTACTGGCCAAGTAAAGAAAGCCTTGAGGATCTGGCTTATCAGGAGCATCACCCATTGCTATTAAAGGGGGAGATTCTAATTTAAGTCTCTTTTCTAAAACAAATTTTGCAGATGCAGATTCGGCTCCACTAACAAATCCCCAAGTAATCCTGTTAACACTTAATAAGGTAAAAAATTCTTTTTCCACTAATAATTCCTCATTTCTTATAAAACCTGACCAGTCATTACTATCTTTAGTTGGATTCCCACCAAAGTAGAAGTCTTCAAAACATTTAATTATGGCTTCTCTTGGAGGTGTTTTCAGTTTTAGATTCTTGCTTTTAATATGCCTCTTTATAAGTTCTAAACTTAAATCCCAATCGTTATTCCAGATACCTTCGTTTTTTGCATTATCTATATCTCGATAACTAGGTTCCCATCCGCAAAATTGATAAACTGTTTTTTTTAGTGAAAGTCTATAACTGTTTTCTACGCTTCGGATAACACCATCTATATCAAATAAAATTACACCAATATTATTCAAGGAATTAATCTCAAAACTATTTATTAAACATTAATATTCTCTTGCAAAAAAAGCAAAAACAAAATATTCAATGATCAATACAAGATGTAGTTTCAAATTACTTTTTTAAATATCCTCTTGGAGTTAAAAATATTTCATCAACCAAAGTAGTTTTAGAATTACCAATAATTATTATTGATAGCATATCTATATCCTGTAAAGGCATACTATCTAAACTAAAGAAGCTCTTGGATTGATTTTCCCTACCTACTTGTCTTCCTACTAAGACTGGAGTATTTCCTGGTCTATATCCTAAGCATAATTCTATAGCTCTTTTCAATTGCCAATTTCTTTCAACTGATTGTGGATTGAAAATGGCAATTACAAAGTCTCCTAATAAAGCACCTGCAATTCTTTTTTCTATAGTTTCCCAAGGGGTTAACTTATCACTTAAGCTAATTGAACAGAAGTCATTCATTAATGGGGCTCCACCAATTGCTGCAGCCAACTGCATGCTACTTATCCCTGGATGTACTTCAAATGAAGGCCTAATATCTTTATGAACTTTTTGAATTAATTCTAAAAGTAGGCCAGCCATCCCATAAAAACCTGCATCGCCAGAGGATATTAGTGCTACTTTGATTCCCTCTTCAGCAAGTTTTATAGCTTTCTTACATCTCTCTTTCTCTTCAGTAAGATTGCTTTCAATCATTACTTGGTCTTTTCTTTTAAGAGGTTTAATTAGATCCAAGTACATTTTGTATCCAATCCAAATAGAACATTTTGATAAAGCTTTTCTAGCATCATTTGTTAAATAGGAAATATCTCCTGGCCCACTACCTACAACATGAATCTCACCAGTTAATGGGGAATATTGATTTTTAGATTCAGAGACTGCAATAGTTACTGCGCCAAAAGTACTTTTTGAAGAATCGATACTTTTAAAAATTTTCTTTTCTTTCAATAGTTTTGAACCTTGTCCTGCAGCGATCATGCAAGCTGCCTCAGCAACTGAAGGTGTACCAATTTCATTGAGAACTACATTCGATGGGTTTGGGGTATTGATTGAAGAGAGCTCTTCAGATGTAAAAAATTTTATAGGTAAATTTTTTTCTTTTGAGATCTCTAAAATTGCCTTCTCATCTTTTTTTAAATCAACAGTTGCAAAACCTGCTATTGATAATGGAGATAAATTATTATTGGCTAAAAAACTTTGTAAAGAGTCTTCAATTAATTCTTTGCTAGTATTTCGCTCACAACCTAAACCGATCCATAGAGTTGGAGGATGCCAAGTATTTTTATGATTATCGAATATAGATATATGAAAAATTGACTTCTTTTGCTCATAATTTTTGTCTGATAATTGAGTAATAGTATTTCCTACTTCAGAAGTTTTCCATAAATTGTTGCCTGATAATTGGCTACAATAAATCTCTTTATTATTAGATTGCTTGATTACTAATTTTGACCAGTCCTTTATATCTCCAGATCTTTTCCATCCCCATTGATTTCCAAATGAGTCAATATTTAAGTAATTCTGATCAATTGAATTATTAGTCTCGATTATTTCACCACCGAATAGATTACATATTTGAAATGCAATATTTTGGATATTTGATTGATGTGCCCCAATAATGGGGACAATTTTTGATCCTTTTTTATCAATAACAATTACTCCAGGATCTTTATCTTTGGAAGATAATAAAGAATTGATAAGTCTAATTGAAGCCCCAATCGAGCCGACAAAGATAATTAAATCTAATTTGTCCCAGTTTTCTCTCAAAATTTGCCTAGGTTTCACAAACTTAACTGAGTCTTTTATCTTTTTATCTTTAGGGGATGAGCTTCCTATGAAAATCTCATTAATAAATTCAGTTTTTTTTAGTCTTTTTAAAATCTCTTTTGAAGTATCAGAAAAACCTATTGCAATACCTTTCAATTTAAGAAGTTCTCTTTAATATCAATTTAAAACTATATCTCTTCGCTGCAATTAAAAAAAATAAAAACGAAATATAAAAAGAAATTTAAGATTTCTTCGATCTTAATAAGTAAATATACTCAGAGCCTTGTTATCTAAAGGGATTCAATAGAAATACTGAAAAGTAACAATCAATGAAACATTTGTTACTTTCCTGCATGATCAAAGAATCTTTAGCCTATTATTTTTGGTAACGAAAATCTTAAGTTTTGATTCTCTCGTTCCTTAAAAGCCTACTATTAAAAAGTAGGCTCATAGGTGTGAAAATCTACTTAAGGGCCAATTATTTAGAGGTGCTAGATGACCATTAGCCCACCAGAAAGTGGAGAAAAAGACAAAAAGATTTTGGAATCTCCCGTTAAGGCTGATCCCAGACCTATTGATTTTGCCAAATTAGATAAACCAGGTTTCTGGTCTAGTAAATTATCCAAAGGTCCAAAAACCACAACTTGGATTTGGAATTTGCATGCAGATGCACATGATTTCGATATACATACAGGAGATGCTGAGGAAGCTACAAGAAAAATATTCTCAGCTCATTTCGGACACCTAGCGGTCATTTTCATATGGATGAGCGCTGCATTTTTCCATGGAGCAAGATTTTCAAACTATTCAGGATGGCTAGCTGATCCTACTCATGTAAAACCTGGAGCTCAACAAGTTTGGGCAATAGTTGGGCAAGAGATGCTTAACGGTGATTTAGGTGCTAACTACAACGGTATACAAATAAGTTCTGGAATATTCCACATGTGGCGAGCTTGGGGAATTACAAATGAAAGTGAATTAATGGCATTAGCTATTGGGGCAGTAGTAATGGCTGCACTAATGCTTCATGCAGGTATCTTCCACTATCATAAAGCTGCTCCAAAAATGGAATGGTTCCAAGATGTTGAGTCTATGATGAATCATCATCTCGCAGGTCTTTTAGGACTTGGTTCTTTAGCTTGGGCCGGTCATATTATTCATATTGGTGCTCCTACAGCAGCTCTTTTAGATGCTATTGATGCTGGTAGCCCACTACTTATTAACGGTAAAGAGATAGCAACAATTGCTGACATGCCAATGCCTCATCAATTGTGTGATCCTCAAATTGTCGGTCAAATATTTCCAGGACTTGCAAGCGGTACAGGTAATTTCTTCAGTTTAAACTGGTTTGCTTTTTCAGATTTCTTAACTTTCAAGGGAGGACTTAATCCAGTAACAGGAAGTTTATGGATGACTGATATTGCACATCATCATGTTGCAATTGCTGTTTTATTTATAATTGCGGGTCATATGTATAGGACCAACTATGGAATTGGTCATAGTATGAAAGAAATATTAGATTCTCAACAAGGAGATCCTATTCTTTTCCCAGCACCTAAGGGTCACCAAGGTCTTTTTGATTTTATGGCTGAAAGTAGACATGCACAGCTTTCTGTGAACTTAGCAATGTTAGGTTCTCTTAGTATCTTGATCTCTCATCATATGTATGCGATGCCTCCATATCCATACATTGCCACTGATTACATGACTGTGCTTGGTTTGTTTACTCATCATATGTGGATAGGTGGATTATTTATAGTTGGAGCTGGAGCTCATGCAGGCATAGCGATGGTAAGAGATTACGATCCAGCAAAACATATAGATAATGTTCTAGACAGGATTTTAAAAGCTAGAGATGCGTTAATAAGTCACCTTAATTGGGTTTGTATGTGGTTAGGCTTCCATAGTTTTGGACTCTATATTCACAACGACACAATGAGAGCTTTAGGAAGACCTCAAGATATGTTTAGTGATTCTGCAATTCAGCTTCAACCAATATTTGCTCAATGGGTTCAAAGCATTCAAGCTTCCGCGGTGGGCACATCAATATTGGCAGGTACAGCAGAAGCCTTACCTCATAAAGCCATAAGTGAAGTATTTAACGGAAGTTTAGTTGAAGTAGGTGGAAAGGTTGCGATTGCACCAATTCCTTTGGGAACAGCTGATTTGATGATTCACCACATACATGCATTTCAAATACATGTAACAGTTTTGATTCTTCTTAAAGGTGTCCTTTATGCAAGAAGCTCAAGATTAATCCCTGATAAAGCTTCACTAGGATTTAGATTCCCATGTGATGGCCCTGGTAGAGGAGGTACATGTCAAGTTTCTTCTTGGGACCATGTTTTCTTAGCACTTTTCTGGATGTATAACTGTCTATCAATTGTTATTTTCCATTTTTCTTGGAAAATGCAAAGTGATGTTTGGGGCCTAACAGGAGGGAATTTTGCACAAAGTGCAATCACTATAAACGGATGGTTACGAGACTTTTTATGGGCTCAAGCTGCACAAGTATTGACAAGTTATGGTCAAGCAATAAGTATGTACGGTTTAATGTTCTTAGGTGCTCACTTTATTTGGGCATTTAGCTTAATGTTCCTATTCAGTGGAAGAGGTTACTGGCAAGAACTATTTGAATCAATTGTTTGGGCACATAATAAATTGAAAGTTGCTCCAACAATTCAACCTAGAGCACTATCAATTACTCAAGGTCGTGCAGTTGGTGTAACTCACTTCTTAGTGGGCGGCATAGCTACTACTTGGGCATTCTTCCATGCTCGCCTTTTCGGGATTGGCTAAATAACCTGAACTTCTCCTTTTTAATTCAATGGCAACAAAATTTCCAGCATTTAACCAGGGTCTAGCTCAGGACCCAACAACCCGCCGAATATGGTATGGCATAGCTACTGCTCATGACTTTGAAAGTCATGATGGTATGACTGAAGAAAAGCTTTATCAGAAGTTATTTTCTACACATTTCGGACATCTAGCAATAATTGCCCTTTGGGTAGCCGGTAATCTTTTCCATATCGCTTGGCAAGGTAATTTTGAGCAATTTGTACTTGATCCTACTCATGTTCGTCCTATAGCTCATGCTATTTGGGATCCTCATTTTGGATCTGGTATTACGGAAGCGATGACACAGGCAGGTGCTAGTGGCCCTGTAAACATAGCTTATTCAGGCTTATATCATTGGTGGTACACAATAGGTATGAGAACCAATGAACAGCTGTTCCAAGCTTCAATCTTTATGAGTATCTTGGCTTGCTGGACCTTATTTGCTGGTTGGTTACATTTGCAACCAAAATTCAGACCTTCACTTGCTTGGTTTAAAAATGCTGAGTCTAGATTAAATCATCATTTGGCTGTTTTATTTGGCTTTAGTAGTATTGCTTGGACAGGACACTTAGTTCATGTAGCTATACCTGAATCAAGAGGCCAGCATGTAGGTTGGGATAATTGGTTGACAGTACTCCCTCATCCTGCTGGATTAGCTCCATTCTTTACTTTAAATTGGGGTGCGTATGCACAAAACCCTGACTCATTGGAACAAGTATTTGGAACTTCTGAAGGGGCTGGAACAGCAATATTTACCTTCTTAGGAGGCTTACATCCCCAAAGTGAAGCATTATGGCTAACTGACATAGCACATCACCACATTGCAATTGGTACCATATTTGTAATTGCAGGACATATGTATAGAAATACATTTGGAATTGGTCATAGTTTAAAAGAAATCACAGAAGCTCATAACACAAGACATCCTAATGATCCTCATAAAGGCAATTTTGGAATTAACCATGATGGAATCTATGAGACAGTAAATAACTCTTTACACTTCCAGTTGGGATTAGCTTTAGCATCACTTGGAGTCGCTACTTCTTTGGTAGCTCAACATATGGGTGCTCTTCCTTCATATGCTTTTATTGCAAGAGATTACACCACGCAATCTGCTCTTTATACTCATCATCAATACATTGCTATGTTCTTGATGGTTGGAGCATTTGCACATGGAGCAATTTTCTTCGTAAGAGATTATGATCCTGAATTAAATAAAGATAATGTTTTAGCTAGAGTTTTAGGAACTAAAGAAGCCTTAATAAGTCATTTGAGTTGGGTAACCATGTTACTTGGCTTCCATACTTTGGGAATATATGTTCATAACGACGTTGTTGTAGCCTTTGGTAATCCTGAAAAACAAATTTTAATCGAACCAGTTTTTGCACAGTTTGTGCAAGCAGCTCAAGGTAAAATGATGTATGGCTTTGATGCTTTATTATCTGACCCTACAAGTTCTGCTAGCGTTGCGGCAAATTCTTTACCAGGAAATCATTACTGGATGGATTTAATTAATAGACAAGATGCTCTTAGTTCTTTCTTACCTATAGGTCCGGCAGATTTCTTAGTACATCATGCGATTGCTCTTGGACTTCATACAACTGCATTAATCCTTATTAAAGGAGCTTTAGATGCTAGAGGAACAAAACTAATTCCTGATAAGAAAGATTTGGGTTATGCATTCCCTTGTGATGGACCTGGTCGTGGAGGTACATGCGATAGCTCATCATGGGATGCTATGTATCTCGCAATGTTCTGGGCTTTGAACTTGATAGCATGGGTAACTTTCTACTGGCATTGGAAACATTTAGCCATATGGCAAGGTAATGTAGCTCAATTTAACGAGTCTGGTACTTATTTAATGGGTTGGTTTAGAGATTATCTTTGGTTAAACTCTGCTCAGCTAATTAATGGTTACAATCCTTTCGGTGTGAATTCACTTTCTGTCTGGGCTTGGATGTTCTTATTCGGCCATCTTGTATGGGCGACTGGATTCATGTTCTTGATATCATGGAGAGGATACTGGCAAGAATTAATTGAGACATTAGTTTGGGCTCATCAACGTACTCCAATAGCTAACCTTGTAGGCTGGAGAGATAAACCAGTTGCACTTTCAATTGTTCAAGCAAGACTAGTTGGATTAGCTCATTTCACAATTGGAAACATCCTTACTTTTGGAGCATTTGTTATTGCATCTACTTCAGGTAAGTTTGGATAAAGCTTTATCAAATAATTTAAATCACCACATTAGTGGTGATTTTTTTTGTTTATTTTTATTGTTCTAGTTTAAGTTAAAATTATAAGATTATTAATCGCTATTCATATGACAAGTCCTAATCAGTTAATTTCTATTATTATTCCTGTTTTTAATGAAAGTGAGAGTATTGGATATTTATTAGATGAAGTTTTAAATGTGATGCATACTAATAAATTAAATTTTGAAATAGTTGTCGTAAATGATGGTTCTCAAGATAGTACTTCAAATGTATTGGATGAATTAACTCTAAAGATTAAGGAATTATCAGTCATTTCGCTTCGAACTAATTATGGACAAACTGCAGCAATGGCAGCAGGTTTTGATAATTCTAATGGTGAAGTTGTAATTACTTTAGATGGAGACTTGCAAAATGATCCAACTGATATCCCGAAATTAATTTCCCATATAAATGAAGGCTATGATTTAATTTGTGGATGGAGATACGATCGAAAAGATAAGTTAATTAATAGACGTATACCATCAAAAATTGCAAATAAGTTAATAGCCAATGTTACAGGTCTAAAGCTGCATGATTATGGATGTTCACTAAAAGCTTTCAAAAAAGAGATTTTAGATGATATAAAATTATATGGCGAACTTCATAGGTTTTTACCTGTATTAGCAAAAATTGAAGGAGCTAAAATTAAAGAAATTAAAGTTAATCATCGAAGTCGAAAATACGGTTCTAGTAAATATGGGATTGATAGAACGTTTAGGGTTTTAATGGATTTGCTTACAGTTTGGTTTATGACTAAATTTTTAACAAGACCAATGTATGGATTTGGTTTCGTTGGAATTATAAGTATTTTAGTTAGTCTCGGAATGACATCTTACTTGTTTATTGTAAAAATTCTAGGTGAAGATATAGGTAATCGACCTATGCTTTTGTTCGCTTTAATACTAGGAATTGCAGGTGTTCAATTATTTAGTTTTGGCTTGTTAAGCGAACTTTTAATTAGAACTTATCATGAAAGTCAAAACAGGCCAATTTACAGGATTAGAAAAATTCAAACTAAAAATGAATAACTAAATTTTTACTTGAATTTTCCTATTAGAGAAGCTGAAAGTTCTACTATTTCTGGATCCACATCTTTTAAACCTCGTCTTAGTATAGGCAATGTAGATTTATCGGCTAATTCTTCTGCTAAATTTAAGGCTTTCAATTTATCTTCTGCTGAACCATTAAAAAGGTTATTCATTTTTTCTCTTAGTTTTCTTTTATAAAACTCTGAGTACTTATTAGAACTATTTTGATAATGATTATATTTTTTTTCTGAGGAGGTCATTATATTATTTTCATTATGGATTTCTTTCATTGGATATAATTTCTTTTTATTAAAAGCATTTAATATATATTTTCTCTTGAAAATTACCATAAAAAATATTATTAAAATGATGAGAACTATTGTGAGAAAATTGAGCATATATAAAGTTAATAATTTTTATATCATCCAGTAATAAAAGTAACACTATTTGTCCTTTAAATACTAAAGTGTTCAAAGATCTTTAATAGATTATGCCATCTGATTTTTCAACGTTCTTACCATCAATCTTTGTCCCATTGATTGGTCTAGTAACCCCAGCAGTATTTCTTGTATTAATTGGAAGATTGATTACAGCTACTGATTAAATTTAAATTACACTTTTATTAAAAATGAGCGACTTTCAAAAATCATTCTCAGAATCAACAAGTTCTATTAAATTTGATGAAAAATATATAGATAATTCTGTTCAGCCAAATGACATTGGTATTGCAAATCAATGGGCTGTTAAACCAGTTTCAGATCCATGTGTTGGAAATCTTGCAACACCTGTTAATAGTGGTTACTTTACAAAGGCATTTATTAATAATTTACCTTTTTATAGAGAAGGGATTTCTCCAAATTTTAGAGGTTTAGAAACTGGAGCAGCTTTTGGATATCTTTTATATGGTCCATTTTCTATGACTGGTCCATTAAGAAATTCTGATTTTGCATTAACGGCAGGACTACTTGCAACGATAGGTGCTGTACACATATTGACAGGGCTTTTGGTTCTTTATAATGCTCCAGGAAAAGCTCCTAATGTTCAGCCTCCAGATGCCACAGTATATAATCCTCCTGCAGACTTGTTTACTAGAACAGGCTGGGCCGATTTTACAAGCGGGTTTTGGTTAGGTGGTTGTGGTGGTGCTGTGTTTGCGTGGCTTCTTGTAGGAACTCTCCATTTAGATACCATAATGCCAATTGTTAAAAATATTTGGACTACTGGTTGATTTCATTATTTAACTAGAGATACTCTCAATAGTTAGTTTTTAAATAAAATATTACCTGATAGATTTATTCCATCTGTATGATCTAGTGATTCTTCCTGCAGAAATAAGTTTTGATTGATAATGTAGAGAAATTTTATCGTTAGTTTCTTTTAAAGTGTCTATCCCTATACCATTTCTTCCGTAATCTATACCTGAACTATGGTAATAAAGTCCATCTCCTTTATAAATACCAACATGATCACATTTATTTTTATTTCCAAAAAATAAAATATCTCCTTTTTTAAGTGATTCATTGTTTTCTTTGAAATTAAAAAGATGCTTACAAAAACTTTTAATTTGATAAGAGTCTCTAGGTATATAAATTTCATGATTTAAAAAAGCCGTTTGAATTAACCCAGAACAGTCAAAATTAGGACCTGAAGTACCACCCCAAAGATATATATTTTTTACCTTAGATCGATCTTTGATCCAATTAAGAATCAATGGAATTTTTGCTTGTATTAATATTTGATCAGATTCGACAAAACTGTTTTTAAAATCAAATTTCTCAATAGATAATTTATCTAAATCAATCCAGCAGACATAACCATCTTCATAAAATTGAACCAATATCCTGGATAATTTATATTTACTTTGATAAAGACTTGGGTAAATAAGTCTAAAAATTCTATTTTTGACTATTTCCGTCACTAAATTATTTTCAGTTTCATTTTGATATCCAGAAATATTAATTTTTACTTTCCACCAAATAGTGTTTGAAAAATTAGTTTGCTTAAATAGTGAGATAGGGTCTATATGTTCTTTCATTAAATGTCT
Organism: Prochlorococcus sp. AG-676-L21; assembly: GCA_003210915.1. Taxonomy (GTDB): domain Bacteria; phylum Cyanobacteriota; class Cyanobacteriia; order PCC-6307; family Cyanobiaceae; genus Prochlorococcus_A. The sequence continues at coordinate 33,432 of QCUA01000007.1, forward strand.
TTTTATTATTTACAAGCAGAAATGGGTTTAGCCTTAAATGATATTTTAGACAGAGTTTGCTCTAACAATATAGAAAATTTAAGGAATGATATTGCAATAACTTGGATCAATTATAAAAGTGAAAGTAATCATATAAATAAAGGGTATGGATTTGGAATTAATAATAGAAAACTCATTTACCCTGCAAGTATAGTAAAGCTAATTTATGGCCTTGCTGCATACTCATGGATTGATACAAAAAAAATATTATTGACCCAAGAAATAAGTGATGCAGTCAATAAAATGCTTTTTTACTCAAGTAATGATGCAACAAGTTTTTTAATCGATATTATCACTGGGACTACAAGCGGTCCATGTATAGAAGGTGATCCTTGGGAGAATTGGAAATATCAAAGATCAATAATCAATGATTGGTTAAAAGAGCTTAATTGGAATGAATTAAATGAAATAAATTGCTGCCAAAAAACTTGGGATGATGGACCATTTGGTCGAGAAAAAGAATTCTACGGAACTGAAAACAGCAATAGAAATATGATGACAACTGATGCTACTGCTAGGATTTTGGAGGAGATAATGATAAAGATTGATTATCAAAAAGATAATTTAAATTTAAGAAGTTTTTTAAAAAGAAATTTAAATAAGAATATTCTTCATAATGATCCTCTTAATCAAGTAGATGGTTTCTTAGGAGAGGGATTGCCGGAGAATATTAATTTCTGGAGTAAAGCAGGTCTCATGTCACAAGCTAGACATGATGCTGCTTGGTGGGTTAATAACGACTCAGTACAGACTTTATTAGTTGTTTTTGGTAATGGAGAAAAATACTTCAAAGATGAGACCTTATTTCCCGAAATAGCAAAGGCTGTGTACAAATATAATAATAATTTTGTTTGATATTAATTTAAATCATCTAAGAAATCTCTATCTAATTTATTTGTATAGGCTTCGTAAGGTAACATCATAACCTCATCAAAATCCAAGTCATTCAGAATCCATTCTTTATATTCAGCTATTAAACTATTTCTATCTTTATTATTTAATTCATGAATGCGTAAGGCAGTATCTTTAAGGTTTTCTTTTATCAGGTTTTCAAGTTCTTTTTTGTTCATATTAGCTAGCTTCTCCATCTAAAATTATTCTTCTTATTGTTGATAAAGCAATTCCAGTTTGAGTTCTGATTGATCGATATGAGCAACCCTCATTACGTAACCTCATCACTAGCGATTCTTTTAAAGGACTAATTTTTGGTCTGCCCCCTAAATTATTTCCATTTAATCTTCTTTGCGAAATAAGTTCTTTTTTCCTTTCTCCCAAACACTCATTATCTAAATTATCTAACTCATATAAAATATTAAAGACTGACAAAGATATATCCGATGAATGTTTGGGAGATAAAAAACCAGATAAAGTTCTCAACCTAACATCATTATTCAAGAGTTTATGAATTGTTTTTATACATTCATTCCTATTAGAAAATGCCCGATCTAGTTTTGTAACGACTAATTCATCTCCTTTTGATAAATAATTTAGAGCTTTTCTAAGTTCGGGTTTTATTTCTTCATCTAAACTTACGATTTCAGAAAATATTAAGCTGCAACCCTCATTTTTTAAGCATTTTATTTGTTCTTTTAAGTAATCAAATTCACTATCTATAGCTCTTGCATATCCAATAGTTTTGGATTTCTTATTTTTTTCAGACAAAAGAAAACGTTTTCTTTTAAATTTAACAGTCAACGTTTTAATACATATATTTTTAACTGTATCAAATACTTTTGAAAAAAACACTTTATAGAACATTATAATTTAATAATATTAACAATATTACTAATTTAAGAATAGATAAAAATGTTTGAAAACTATACTAAAAATAACGTTCTGAATATTGTGCTAGTTTATGTTATTAGAACATTTTGTTTATTTCGTAATTAGTTTTTGTGGGAAAGTGTTTAAAAAAATGCCAAATTTTTTTCTAAAAGTAATTTTTAATTTTCTTCCTGATTTAATTAGAAATTTAATTTCTTTAGTGAAGTAAATAAAAATAGTAAAGTTAAATTATTTTGATTAAAATTAGAGATGATTGGTTTTAAATAATTAATTTGACTAATATTTCCAAAAATGCAGTTACGAAGCCTGACTGGTTAAGAGTAAAAGCACCTCAAGTTGAGAGAATAGGGAATACTGCAAATTTATTGAGTGATTTAAAATTAAATACTGTATGCCAAGAAGCAAGCTGTCCTAATATTGGCGAATGTTTTGCTAGCGGGACTGCAACTTTTTTAATTATGGGACCAGGTTGTACTAGAGCATGTCCATATTGTGATATTGATTTTGATAGATCCAAGAGAGATTTAGACCCAACAGAACCAGATCGTTTAGCAGAGGCTGTTTATAGATTAAAACTTAAACATGTTGTGATTACCTCCGTTAATAGAGATGATCTAAATGATGGTGGAGCTTCTCAGTTTTATAAATGTGTTTCTGAAGTTAGAAAAAAATCTCCTGAAACAACTATTGAATTATTAATTCCAGATTTATGTGGTAACTGGTCAGCACTTGAAAAGATTTTAGATTCTAGACCAAATGTTTTAAATCATAATATTGAAACTGTCTCAGCTTTGTATAGGAAAGTAAGGCCACAAGCAAACTATCAAAGAACTTTAGAGTTACTAAAAAGAACAAGAGAATATTTCCCAAGTGTATATACTAAATCTGGATTTATGTTGGGATTAGGAGAAAAGGATGATGAAGTTCTTACTCTTCTTATGGATTTAAGAAAAAATGATGTAGATATAGTTACTATTGGTCAATATTTATCTCCAGGTCCAAAACATCTTCAGGTCCAAAGATTTGTTACCCCTTCAAAATTTAATTATTTTAAATTATTTGGAGAAAATGAATTAGGGTTTATGCAAGTTGTCAGTTCTCCTTTAACTCGTAGTAGTTATCATGCTGAAGAGATTCAGAAACTCATGAAAAAGTTTCCAAGATAATTAAATTATCTATTGATTAATATTAATCCATTCATTTAATTTCCATTCGACAATATTATTTTTTATCATCGGATCTTTTTTTATAATTTCTAAGGCTTCTTTATACGATCCAATTTCAAGAATTAGTAACCCACCAGCTCCTGATTGTTTGAATTCATCCACCAGAAACCCACTTTTGATATTTATTCCTTTTTTCTTTAAATTTTCTATCCATTTGATATGCTCATTGATTATTTTCTTTCTTATATCTTTTTGAATTAAGTATTCTTTTTTTATGAGTTCAGTCTTTATAAAAATAGGCATTCATTAACTTTATATACCAAGCATTTCTTCTTCGCTAGGAGGAACAACTATTTTAAAAATTCCCTTAAAATTAGACCAATTATTGATTATTTTGGATGCTTTTAGACTCTTTGTTTTTTCTTGATATTCACAAAGAATTCCTAATAAAATCTCTTCTTGCTTGAGGTTAGTTATTTTATGGATACTAACTATTTCCTTATTCACTTTATTTTCTAAATCATTATTTTCATCAAGTATGTAAGCTATCCCACCAGTCATTCCTGCTCCAATATTTCTTCCTGTTGAACCTAAAATTACTATCTTGCCACCAGTCATATATTCACAACAATGGTCGCCCGAACCTTCTGTGACTGCAGTAGCTCCACTATTTCTAACAGCAAATCTTTCTCCGGATTTACCTAAAGCAAATAACTTACCTCCTGTTGCTCCATAAAGACAGGTATTACCCAATATTACTTGCTCTGAAGATTTCTCATCTACTTGGGGAGGAACAATAGTAAGTACACCTCCATTCATTCCTTTGCAAACATAATCATTAGCTTCTCCAATTAATTGGATATGCATTCCTTTTAATAAAAAAGCACCAAAACTCTGTCCTGCGTATCCTTTGAAATTGAGATTTAGTTCACCATTAAATCCATTATTTCCATAAAGCCCCGCAATTTCACCTGATATTTTTGCACATACACTTCTGTCAGTGTTCTTGATTTCTATTTCTTTAATTAATTTTCCATGATTCTTAATAGAATTCATGAATTCATTATCAGACAAAAATTGATCCTCTAATACATATCCATTAGTATGAGCAGTCTTAGAATGCTTTAACCATGACCTGTCTTTATTTTGAGTCCCTTTTTTAATTAGAGAACTAAGATCAATATTTGCAGTTTTTGGAAGTTTAATATCTCTTGCTGTTAGAAATTCCTGATTGCCAATCAATTCCTCCATATTAGATACTCCAATGCTACTCATTATTTGTCTTATCTCTTCAGCAATATATAAGAAAAAGTTCACGACATTTTCAGGTAAACCTTTAAACCTTTTTCTTAATTCTTCTTTTTGAGTAGCTACACCCACAGGACATTTGTTTGTATGACAAACTCGCGCCATTATGCAGCCTTCAGCAATCATTGCTACTGAACCAAAGCCAAATTCTTCCGCACCTAAAATAGCTGCGATTACTACATCCCATCCTGTTTTAAGTCCGCCATCAGTTCTTAAAAGTACTCTCTCTCTAAGATTATTTTCCATAAGGGATTTATGGACTTCTGCAACACCTAATTCCCACGGTAAACCAGCATGTTTAATAGAACTTAGAGGGGAAGCCCCAGTACCTCCATCATGTCCGGAAATTTGTATTACATCAGCATTCGCTTTGCTAACTCCAGCAGCGATAGTACCTATCCCAATTTCAGAAACGAGCTTTACACTGACCTTCGCTCTTGGATGAACTTGGTGCAAGTCATGAATTAACTGAGCCAAGTCTTCAATAGAGTAAATATCATGATGTGGGGGTGGAGATATTAAGGCTACTCCAGGTTTGCTATTTCTTAGCTTTGCAATATATGAATCAACTTTTGGTCCTGGTAATTGGCCACCTTCGCCTGGCTTAGCTCCTTGAGCCATTTTTATTTCAAGTTGCTTCCCACTTCTTAGATATTCTGGAGTAACCCCAAATCTTCCAGAGGCTATTTGTTTAATAGCTGAGCAAGCAGTATCCCCATTTTCTAGGCCTTTTATAGATGGTAATATTGCTGATTGAGTATTTTCATCAATATCATTCAATACATTAAAACGAGCAGGATCTTCTCCTCCTTCCCCGCTATTACTTTTCCCACCAATTCTATTCATTGCAACGGCCAGCACTTCATGAGCTTCTCTTGATAATGCTCCTAAACTCATTCCTCCAGTACAAAACCTTTTACATATTGATTCAACACTCTCAACCTCATCTATGGGGATACTTTTTCTTGTCGAGTTAATTGACAGTAAATCTCTTAATGAAGTGACAGGTCTATTTCGAATAAGTGTTTTATAAGTCTCGAAATGATCGTATCCTGGTCCTTGCTTTAGGGCAGAATGTAAAACCTTTGACATTTCAGGATTATTAGAGTGATATTCGCCATTATTTCTAAACTGAACAAATCCTAGAAACTCTAATTTTTTTAAATCTATTTCTGGAAAGGCTTTGGTATGAATTAAGAGTGATTCATTTGCAAGTTCTTTTAGTGTGATCCCTGCAATTCGACTTGTTGTTCCATCGAAAGCTATTTTGATTAAGTCGGAACCAAGACCTACAGCTTCAAATATTTGGGCACCATGATAACTAGATAAAAGGGAAATCCCTATTTTTGAAAGAATTTTTCTTAATCCATCTTCTAAAGCTTTTTTGATATTTTTCTGAACGTCATCTATTGATATTGGATTGATTTTTTTACTATCTATAAGTTTTTGAGTTTTGGGATGTTGTAACCAATGTCTCCCAGATTCAAGTGTTAACCAAGGACATACAGCGCTCACTCCATATCCAATTAAACATGCTAAATGATGTGTGCTCCAACATTGACCAGTTTCTATAATTAGTGAGGCTTTTAATCTTATTTCTTTTTTAAGAAGATAATGATGAATTGCACCTACAGCTAATAAAGGAGGAATAAAACTTAGTTTCGAACTAACTCCTTTATCAGAAATGATTATTAAAGAGCAACCCTCATTTATTGCTTTCTCACTTTCTTTACAAATATCATCTAACTTTTTTTCAAAGCCTTTTATTCCTTCTTCAATATCAAATAAACTTAAAATGGTTTTTGATTTAATTTCTGATTCTTTTAATGAAATTAATTCTTCTTCATTAATAATTGGACTTTTTAAATGAATAAAAGGCTTTATATTATTAGATTCGAAGGGGGAGCATCTTTCACCTAAATGCATCTCTAAACTCATCACTAATTTTTCTCTTAAAGGATCGATTGGAGGATTAGTAACTTGAGCGAATCTTTGTTTAAAATAGTCATATAGAATATGGGGTTTTGAAGAGAGCACCGCTAATGGAATATCGTCACCCATGCAATATGTAGGTTCCTTAGAAAGAGAAGCCATTGAATCAAGAATAAGGTCATTATCTTCTGAGGAAAAACCATAAGCAGTTTGCTGCTGAAGCAATTCAAGATCTTTTAAAGTACATGTCTTAGACCATTCATTTTTCTTGAGTTTTACAGTTCTTTTTTGTATGAGATTTTTATAATTTTTTCTTTTTGCAGCTTCTGTTTTAACTTCCCAATTTCTTAAAATTTTGTTTTTAGAAAGATGTACTGCAAGCATTTGGCCTGGCCCCAAACGTCCTTTTTCTACAACTCTGTTTTCTTCAATATCCACTACCCCTGTCTCTGAACCCATTATCACAAAACCATCATTGGTAATTGAATATCTAGCAGGTCTTAATCCATTCCTATCGAGTGTCGCTCCAACATAATTTCCATCAGCGAATACTAGTAGAGCAGGACCGTCCCAAGCTTCTTGGAGAGTAGCTGAATATTCATAAAAAGCTTTAATATCTTCTCTGTTTTTCAGTTCTGGTTGATCTCGAAATGCTTCTGGAACAAGTTTCAATAAGGAATCAGTTATTGGTTTGCCTGAACGAATATTAATTTCTAGTGTTGCGTCAAGATTTGATGAATCACTTTTGTTCTTATCTACTATTGGCTTAATATCACGAGACAACTCTCCCCAGTACTCATCAATATGTTTTTCTGATGCTTTCGCCCAATTGATATTGCCTAAAAGGGTATTAATTTCTCCATTATGACCCAAATATCTCATAGGTTGGGCAAGAGGCCATTTTGGTAAGGTATTTGTGCTAAATCTTCGATGGTAAACCGAAAAAGAAACTTTAAAATCTTCTTTCTTTAAGTCTTCATAAAACTCTGATAAAACTTCAGATCTAACCATACCCTTGTAAACAACAGTTTTGGAACTCAGTGATGCGAAATAGAATTCGCATTCCCCAACGGCATTTTTTGAACTATCTCTTATCCTTTTTTCAATTCTTTTTCTTAGTTGAAATAAGAGCATTTCAATATCTCTATTATCATCTTTCTCGATACAAACGATCCATTGACTTATAAATGGTGCGTTTGCTTTTGCTAAAACCCCTAATGTTTCATTTTTTATCGGTACATTTCTCCAAAATGTTTCTTTGAAATTTAATTTTTTTGCTTCTTCATCACATATAAGTTTTGATTCTTTAACTTTTAATTCATCACTTGGCATGAAAATCATACCTAAACCCTTTTTTTTATAGGTTTGAGTATTGAAATTAAATTCTCTATCTAAAAATGTCCATGGAATTGAACATAAAATCCCAGCCCCATCACCAGAATCACTATCTCCTCCACATCCTCCCCTATGCTCCATACAATTAAGCCCTTTTAAAGATTGCTTAAGTATCCAATTACTTTCTTTGCCATCAATATTCGCAATGAAGCCCACCCCACAAGCATCCTTCTCCCCAATAATTCCATTTGGAGAAAAACTATCTTGATATGGCTCGTTGCTTCTTTTGATACGCTCTCGCATAGATTATTTAACTATATAAGAAATTTGTTTTATTACTATTATAAAAATGAATATCAAAATACAAAGTAAAAATAATGAAGAATTACTAAACAAATAAAAATTACATTGATAAATCAAAAAAAATAAAAAAATACTTTAGTTATGACTCGTAAAAGGTTATGATTATTGGATATGTATTTTTATCTATAAATATAGATGCCGACCATTTCCCAATTAATAGGATCAGAAAGAAAACGTCTGACAAGAAAAACAAAATCTCCTGCGCTTAAATCTTGTCCAGAGAGAAGAGGAGTATGTACAAGAGTTTATACATCTACTCCTAAGAAACCTAATTCTGCCTTAAGAAAAGTTGCCAGAGTTAGATTAACTTCAGGCTTTGAAGTTACCGCATATATTCCAGGAATCGGACATAATTTACAAGAACACTCTGTAGTCCTGCTCAGGGGAGGAAGAGTTAAAGATCTACCCGGGGTAAGATACCATATAATAAGAGGAACTTTAGATACTGCAGGAGTCAAAGATAGACGTCAATCCAGGTCTAAATATGGTGCAAAAGCTCCTAAAAATGATTAATTTTTTAACATCAATTCTTTTCTAAAATGTCACGTCGTAATGCAGCAGTAAAAAGACCGGTTTTACCAGACCCTCAATTTAATAGTCGTCTTGCCTCAATGATGATTTCTAGATTGATGAAACATGGTAAAAAATCTACTGCACAAAAAATATTATCAGATGCTTTCTCTCTAATCAGTGAGAGAACAGGTGGAAATGCTGTGGAGTTATTTGAAACAGCTGTAAAGAATGCAACCCCTTTAGTCGAGGTGAGAGCTAGAAGAGTTGGAGGCGCTACTTATCAAGTTCCTATGGAAGTTCGTCAAGAGAGAGGAACAGCTATGGCACTAAGATGGCTTGTTACTTTTTCAAGAGGAAGAAATGGAAAGAGTATGTCACAAAAATTAGCAAGTGAATTAATGGATGCAGCTAATGAAACTGGTAGCGCAGTTAAGAAGAGAGAAGATACTCATAAAATGGCAGAAGCTAATAAGGCTTTTGCTCACTACAGATACTAATTTCGACCCAAAATGGTCCTTATTTAGTTTATTATTAAACAAAAGTTTATTTGATTAAATAAACTGTAGCTATTTAGCAATTTATTCTATTTGGAGTTTTAACATTGGCACGCGACTTTCCCCTTGAACGAGTAAGGAATATAGGTATAGCCGCTCATATTGATGCTGGTAAAACAACTACTACTGAAAGAATACTTTTTTATTCAGGAGTTGTTCACAAAATTGGAGAGGTACATGATGGTGCTGCCGTAACAGATTGGATGGCCCAAGAAAGAGAGAGAGGAATTACTATCACAGCTGCTGCTATTTCTACAAGTTGGCAAGATCATAGAATTAATATTATTGATACTCCAGGCCACGTTGACTTTACAATTGAAGTTGAAAGATCAATGAGAGTTTTAGATGGTGTTATAGCTGTCTTTTGTGCGGTAGGAGGAGTTCAGCCACAATCAGAAACTGTTTGGAGACAAGCTGATAGATACTCTGTTCCAAGGATGGTTTTCGTCAATAAGATGGATAGAACAGGCGCAGACTTCCTTAAAGTTAATCAACAAATTAAGGATCGTCTTAAAGCAAATGCTTTTCCTATTCAACTTCCAATAGGAGCTGAAGGTGATCTTTCAGGAATTATTGATTTAGTAAGTAACAAGGCCTATTTATACAAAAATGATTTAGGAACTGATATTGAAGAAGCTCCAATACCAGATGACATGAAAAACGAGGCATTGGAATGGAGAAGTAAATTAATGGAAAGTGTCGCAGAAAATGATGAAGAATTAATTGAAATATTTTTGGATAAGGGAGAATTAACTGAAGATCAATTAAAAAAAGGTATTAGAGAAGGAGTTCTCAAACATGGTTTAGTTCCTGTTTTATGCGGATCAGCCTTTAAAAATAAAGGGGTTCAATTAGTTCTTGATGCAGTAGTTGATTATTTACCAGCTCCAATTGATGTAAAACCAATTCAAGGTGTTTTACCAAATGGTAAGGAAGATGTTAGACCTTCGGATGATAATGCTCCTTTCAGTGCACTTGCTTTCAAAGTTATGTCCGATCCTTATGGCAAGCTAACTTTTGTAAGAATGTATTCTGGAGTGCTCTCTAAAGGCAGTTATGTTATGAATTCAACCAAGGATGCTAAAGAGAGAATCTCAAGGTTAGTTATCTTAAAAGCTGATGAAAGGGAAGAAGTCGATGAGTTAAGAGCAGGAGATTTAGGTGCTGTTTTGGGCTTGAAGAATACAACAACAGGCGATACCTTATGTAATACCGATGATCCAATAGTTCTAGAAACTTTATTTATCCCCGAGCCTGTTATCTCAGTTGCTGTAGAACCAAAAACTAAAGGAGATATGGAGAAACTTTCTAAGGCTTTACAAGCCTTGTCTGAAGAGGATCCAACCTTTAGGGTAAGTACAGATCAAGAGACGAATCAGACTGTTATAGCTGGCATGGGGGAACTACATCTAGAAATACTTGTAGACAGAATGTTGAGAGAGTTTAAAGTTGAGGCAAATATAGGAGCCCCTCAGGTTTCTTACAGAGAAACAATAAGATCAAGTTCCAAGGGTGAAGGTAAATATGCACGACAAACAGGAGGTAAAGGTCAATATGGACACGTAGTTATTGAAATGGAACCTGCCGAAGTCGGTAAAGGTTTTGAATTTGTTAACAAAATTGTGGGTGGAACAGTTCCAAAAGAATATATTGGACCAGCCTCAAATGGAATGAAAGAAACCTGTGAATCAGGGGTTCTTGCCGGTTATCCGCTGATTGATGTAAAAGTAACACTAGTCGATGGTTCGTTCCACGATGTAGACTCATCTGAAATGACCTTCAAAATTGCAGGTTCAATGGCTTTTAAAGATGGGGTTAAAAAATGCAATCCTGTCCTGTTAGAGCCTATGATGAAAGTCGAGGTCGAAAGTCCTGATGATTTTCTTGGATCTGTAATTGGTGATCTCTCTTCAAGGAGAGGTCAAGTCGAAGGACAATCTGTCGATGATGGATTGTCTAAAGTACAGGCCAAAGTGCCTTTAGCCGAAATGTTCGGTTATGCCACTCAACTCCGATCAATGACTCAAGGTCGGGGTATATTCTCAATGGAGTTCGCAAATTATGAGGAAGTTCCTCGTAACGTTGCTGAAGCTATCATTTCCAAGAATCAGGGCAACTCCTGATCTCTAAACTAAACACTCTTTAACCCTCGATTCTTTAATTCAAATGGCTCGCGAGAAGTTCGAAAGGAACAAACCACATGTCAACATAGGTACTATTGGCCACGTTGATCATGGAAAAACAACCCTGACTGCTGCTATTACTAATGTTCTAGCTAAAAAAGGTCAAGCACAAGCTCAAGATTATGGAGACATCGATGGTGCTCCAGAAGAAAGAGAGCGTGGTATTACAATTAATACTGCACACGTTGAATACGAAACTGAAGGTAGACATTATGCCCACGTTGACTGTCCAGGTCACGCTGATTATGTGAAAAATATGATCACTGGTGCTGCTCAAATGGATGGTGCAATTTTAGTTTGTGCTGCCACAGACGGTCCTATGGCTCAAACAAAAGAGCATATTCTTTTAGCAAAACAAGTTGGAGTGCCTGCTCTGGTTGTTGCGTTGAATAAATGTGACATGGTAGATGATGAAGAAATTATTGAACTTGTTGAAATGGAAATTAGAGAACTTCTTGATAGTTATGATTTTCCAGGTGATGATATACCCATAGTTCAAGTTTCAGGTCTAAAAGCTTTAGAAGGAGATTCTACTTGGGAATCTAAAATTGAAGAATTAATGACGGCTGTTGATGCTAGTATTCCTGAACCAGAAAGAGAAATAGACAAGCCATTTCTGATGGCAATTGAAGATGTATTTTCTATTACAGGTAGAGGAACGGTCGCAACTGGAAGAATAGAAAGAGGAAAAGTCAAAGTTGGAGAAGAAGTTGAAATAGTTGGGATAAGAGATACAAGATTGACTACTGTTACCGGTGTTGAAATGTTCCGTAAACTTCTTGATGAAGGTATGGCGGGAGATAATGTTGGACTCCTTTTACGTGGTGTTCAAAAAGAAGATATTGAGAGAGGTATGGTTCTTGTTAAAAAAGGTTCGATTACACCTCATACGAAATTTGAAGGAGAAGTTTATGTTCTTAAGAAAGAAGAGGGTGGGAGACATACTCCTTTCTTTGCTGGTTACCGACCACAATTTTATATAAGAACTACAGATGTAACTGGACAAATTACTGCATTCACATCCGATGATGGTGCTAATGTAGAAATGGTAATGCCAGGTGACAGAATAAAAATGACTGGTGAATTAATTTGTCCAGTTGCTATTGAACAAGGTATGCGATTTGCTATTCGTGAAGGTGGTCGTACTATTGGAGCTGGTGTTGTTTCTAAAATTATTGAATAATTTTCTTTAATTTTAGAAAGTTACCCTTTAATAATCTAAAATAGTTAAATGCATAGATATGGGTTATTGATTATCAATAACCCTTTTATAAAGAGATTAATTTAAACTTATGACAGCTTCACTTACTCAGCAAAAAATACGTATTAGGTTGAAAGCCTTTGATAGAAGAATGCTAGATTTGTCTTGTGACAAAATAATTCAAACCGCAGATACAACCGCTGCTTCAGCTATAGGACCTATTCCATTACCAACTAAGAGAAAAATTTATTGCGTTTTGAGATCACCTCATGTAGATAAGGATTCTAGAGAGCATTTTGAGACCAGAACTCATAGAAGAATTATTGATATTTATAGTCCTTCCGCTAAAACTATAGATGCTTTAATGAAATTGGATCTTCCCAGTGGTGTAGATATAGAAGTCAAATTATAAGAAATCCCGAATAGAATTTTAATTCACTAAAATAATAAAACGATATGAGGTTTAAATGGGAGAGCTTTCAGTAAGGGAATTACCATTATTCCCTCTCCCAGAAGTTGTACTTTTCCCTCAAGAAGTCTTGCCACTACATATTTTTGAGTCGAGATACAGAATTATGCTTAAATCTGTACTTGAATCAGATTCAATGTTTGGAGTAATTAAATGGGATCCCAATAAAAAAAGTATGGCTAAGGTTGGCTGTTGTGCTCAGATAATTAAACATCAAACGGCTGAAGATGGTAGAAGCAATATAATCACGTTGGGGCAGCAAAGATTTCAAGTTCTTGAAATTGTACGTTCTACTCCTTATTGTTCAGCAATGGTAAGTTGGATCACTGACGAAAATATTGATAGTTTTCAAAGCTTAGACCTTTTAAGAGATTCAGTTACTGAAGCATTAAATGATGTAGTTAAATTAACTAGTAAATTAACTAATTCTCAAAAAGTTCTTCCTGATAAGTTACCTGAGAATCCTATGGAATTGTCTTTTTGGATCGGCGCTCATTTGGGAGGCCCAGTAGCTGAAGAGCAGCAAAAACTTTTAGAGGAGAGGAATACACATACTCGTTTGCAAAGAGAGTTTGAAATGTTAGACCATACTAGAAAACAATTAGCAGCTAGAACAGCTTTAAAAGAAAGTTTTCCTGATATCAAAGAAAACTAAATGTCTATATTTATAATATCTTCCCTTTTTTTAGTATTAACTTTATTATTTTCTTTTTTAATACTTTGGAGAATTAATACTAGAAAATATATTTCTTCGAGAACTGTTGCTAAAGCTTATGATTCCTGGACTCAAGATAAATTACTAGAAAGATTGTGGGGAGAGCATATACATTTAGGTTTCTATCCTCCAAATAAAAATATTGATTTTAGAGAGGCTAAAGTACAATTTGTACATGAGTTAGTAAGTTGGAGTGGTTTAGATAAATTGCCCAGAGGTTCTAGGGTTTTAGATGTCGGTTGTGGAATAGGTGGAAGTTCTAGAATTCTCGCGAATTATTATGGATTTAATGTCACTGGAATAACTATTAGTCCAGCTCAAGTAAAAAGAGCAAAAGAACTTACGCCTAATGAATGTAAATGTAACTTCAAAGTTATGGATGCTTTGGATTTGAAATTTGAAAAGGGAACATTTGATGGCGTTTGGAGTGTTGAGGCAGGAGCCCATATGAATAACAAAACTAAATTTGCAGATCAAATGCTTAGATCTTTAAGACCTGGAGGTTATCTAGCATTGGCTGATTGGAATTCAAGAGATTTAAAAAAACAACCTCCATCTATTCTCGAAAAAATAATATTAAAACAATTACTTGAACAGTGGGTACATCCTAAATTTATGAGTATCAGTGACTTTAGTAGTATTCTTATCAATAACAAAAATAGTTCAGGTCAAGTTATATCGTCTAATTGGAATTCTTTTACAAATCCATCTTGGTTTGATTCAATCTTTGAAGGAATGAGAAGACCTAATGCAATTTTAACCCTTGGTCCAGGAGCCATTATAAAGTCAATAAGAGAGATACCTACAATACTATTAATGGATTGGGCTTTTAAAAAAGGATTAATGGAATTTGGTGTTTATAAATGTAGAGGTTAATTAGTGTAAATTAATCTTTTCTGATAAATAACAGCCAAAGTCAATTAAATGCTCACATAAGGGTTTTATTTTTTTCTTTAATTTATTAAATTCTTCAATATTAGTGTTAGTATTTATTTCAACATCAACATAAATAATATATTCTCCTAGTTCTCTTTTT
>QCUA01000008.1 GCA_003210915.1 Prochlorococcus sp. AG-676-L21
TAAAAAAATAGTTGCTCAAATGAATAAGAAATTGATCTTAAACAAAGTCTAGAAATTATCTAGATTTTTTCATCCCACGGACAGTGAAGACACACATTTGTTATCAAGTTACTTGGGGTGATTGGAAACCAAATATTGCTACCAACAAAATTACTCCTCCAAAAACTATCAGAGCATAGAATTGAGCTCTACCTGTTTCAAAATATTTTAAGCCCTCTCCACTTCCCAGTGTTACAAGTCCAGTAAGATTTACCACTCCATCAACAACTTTGGAATCAACTTCTAAAACTTCTTTTGCAAGTTTTCTACTACCTTTCACAAAAAGTCTTTCATTAATATCGTCTAAATACCATTTATTTGATAAAAACTTATTAACAGATGGAAATCTTTGGGCAAATAATATTGATAAGTTTATTTTCTTAGAAAAATAAGCTTGATAAGCAATAGTAATACCTATTGAGGCAATAAAAACAGATGCAATAGCTAAAGGTAAAAATTCTTTTAATTCAAAGGACTCTATAGCAATCAAGGCTTCTTCGGGATCTAATAAGTTTGCAAATTTACTGTCCCAAGGAAATCCCATAAACCCAATTATTACTGAAGGTACTGCTAGAAAAACCAGTGGGAATGTCATAGACCAAGGAGACTCATGGAGTGAGCCATGTTCTTCTTCATGTTCTTCTTCTTCTATATTAATTTCGGAAGCTAATAAAAGTTCTTTTTGTAATTCTTTATTTTCCCCTCTAAAATCCCCTTCAAATGTTAAAAAATAAAGTCTAAACATATAAAAGGCGGTCATTCCAGCTGTTAAAAATCCTACAAACCAAAAAGCTGGAAATGAGATAAAGGCATTTCCCAATATTTCGTCTTTACTCCAAAACCCAGCTAAAGGAGGAATCCCACTTATTGCTACGCAACCTATTAAGAAAGTTGTAGATGTAAAGGGCATTTTCTTTCTTAAACCTCCCATCAACCTCATGTCTTGTGCAAGAACAGGCTGATGACCAACCACTTCTTCCATCGCATGAATTACTGAGCCAGAACCTAAAAACAACATAGCTTTGAAACAAGCATGAGTTATCAAGTGAAAAATTCCTGCTACTGGAGCACCACAACCCATCGCAAGCATCATATAACCGAGCTGAGAAACAGTACTATATGCCAAACCTTTTTTGAGATCCATCTGGGTTAAGGCAATAGAAGCACCTAAGAAACATGTAATAGTGCCAACTAAAGCAATAATGAATTGAATTGTAGGGAATAATGAGTAGAGAGGTTGGAGCCTTGCTACTAAGAATATTCCAGCAGCAACCATAGTCGCTGCATGAATAAGAGCTGAAATAGGGGTTGGGCCTTCCATAGCGTCTGGTAACCATACATGAAGAGGAAATTGAGCAGATTTTGCCATAGGTCCTAAAAAGACTAAAAAACAAAGTAAAAGTGCTGCCCAGACTGGCAACGAATTCTCTGAAACTGACTGTGATACTCCTAAGGCAATTTCACTAAAGTCAAAGCTTTTTGTAGCCCAAAATAGACCCAAAATTCCCAGTAATAATCCAAAGTCTCCAACTCTATTTACGACAAACGCTTTTTGAGCAGCATTTGCTGCACCATCTCTGTCATACCAAAACCCAACTAATAAGTAAGAACACATTCCTACTAATTCCCAAAAAACGTATATTTCTAACAAATTTGGACTAATAATTAACCCCATCATCGAACTACTGAAGAGTGCTAAATATGTAAAAAATCTTACGTAACCTTTATCATGCGCCATATAACCATGAGAGTAAATCATGACTAATAAAGTAATAGTAGTTACCAATGCAAGCATTACGCTGCCTAATGGATCGAGAACAAACCCCATTGGTATTGTAAAATCACCTGCACTTGCCCAAACAAATAATTTTTCTACTGATTGGTAGCCATTTATTTGCTCAATTAATGTTTTATAACTGACTACGGCAGAAACACCAACGAGTGATAAAAGACTGATAGAAACAATTTCTCTAGAATTATTGATTTTTTTATTCGCACATATTAATCCCAAGCCAGATAACACTGCTCCAATAAGTGGGAAGACAGGAATCAACCAGGCAATTTCTGAAGCTTGAGGCATATTTAATAATATTTATATAACAATACTAAACTGCTAATTGAAAATTTTAGACATAAAAGATGAATTAAATGTTGTAACAGCAATATTTATATATTTATGAGACCACCAGATTATTGCAATGGCTATTAATATCCCAAGTTGTGATAATTTAAGATATTCTTTTAATTTAATTTGCTGTCTTCCATCAAATATTGCCACAAATGGAATTATTGAGGTACTTTCTTTGTACTTATAAAATTCTTCACCAAATTTAATTTCTAATCTTTTATCCCCATGCCATATTGCAAAAAGGTGATGAAAAATTAGCCCTAGCGAAGTTACAAATGTAAAGGATGTCCCAATCCATAATGTATGAGATAAACACCAAATGATTTGGCCGAATGCTTGCGGATGTCTTGTTATTCTCATTATTCCACTGACATATATTCTAACTTGTGGTTTTAAAACTGAAGGAATTTCTAATAAATTATAAGTTGCAGGATATAGAAATAAGAAACTGATAGCAGTTAGAATCCAAACTAACAAAAATACATAGTTATTACTCTGAAAATTCCATAATCTGATGCCATCATATCTATGAGCTAAAAAATAACTAATTAAAAGCACTGCAGATGGCAAACTTAAAAAAACAAAGAGCAGTCTCCATAATCTTGGTCCCATAACAGCTTCTGCTCTGCTTCTTAAAGCAGCACCTCCGCTATGAATAATTGCAAAAATTAATATTAATAATAAAATTATCAAAGTAGTTTTGTGAGTCTCCATATAATTCCAAAATACAAGTTATTTATTATTAACAATAATACCCTTAGGTATTAGAATAAAAATTAAATTGTAGGCATAAATATAATGCCCGAATTACCTTTTACTCTTGACCAATTAAGAATATTAAAAGCTATTGCAGCTCAAGGGAGTTTTAAAAAGGCTGCAGATTTACTCTATGTGACTCAACCAGCTGTCAGTTTACAAATTCAAAATTTAGAAAAACAACTCGAAATAACAATTTTTGATAGAGGTGGTAGAAAAGCACTTTTAACTGAAGGCGGTAAGTTATTACTTGAATATTGCGAAAGAATCCTGAATCAATGTGATGAGGCTTGCAAAGCCATTGAAGACTTAAATAGTTTAAAAGGTGGAACGCTTATAATTGGAGCTAGTCAAACTACAGGTACCTACTTAATGCCAAGGATGATAGGGCTTTTTCGTCAAAAATATCCTGATGTATCTGTCCAACTACAGGTTCACAGTACTAGAAGAACAGGGTGGAGCGTTGCGAATGGTCAAATTGATTTAGCTATAATTGGAGGCCAATTGCCAAGCGATCTAGAAAACTTGTTACAAGTAATTCCATATGCAACTGATGAATTAGCTCTTGTATTACCAACAAAACACCCACTTGCCAACAAGAAAGAACTATTGAAAGAAGATTTATACAAACTAAATTTCGTTACATTAGATTCTCAATCAACAACCAGAAAAGTTGTTGATAAACTTTTAAAGGATTCAGGTCTTGATATTCAAAGATTAAAAATAGAAATGGAGTTAAATTCTCTTGAAGCAATTAAAAATGCAGTTCAATCTGGACTTGGTGTCTCTTTTTTACCTGTTGTTTCAATTGAGAGAGAATTAGCAGGTGGATCAATTCACAAACCCCACTTAGCTGATTTAGAGGTCAAAAGGGAGTTGAAATTAATTACAAATCCATCAAGATACACATCTAGAGCCTCAGAAGCGTTTAAAAAGTATATATTGCCTCAATTTGCAAGCTCTGAAAGTCCATTAAGGCAACCTAACTTAATCTAAAATTGAATAGCTTCCTTATTGATTCCGACTCCTCCATCTTCAGCCTGTCCATCTCCTTTGATAATAAATTTGTTCTCATTTACATCAGTCTGATAAACACATTTAACTATAGGCTTATCTCTTATTGAACCTATATAAGCAAATGTATTCATTCTTTGCTTACATTCTCTAACATCCTCATTACTTATAGCTCCTTGTTTTTGTAAAACTGTCCAATTCTCCCTCCGAATAACGCAACCAGGTTGCAGTGCCGGTTGTGTTACAAAACTAGTTGAGGGATTTAGTGTTGTATACATTTCTACATCAATCACAAAAGCGCTTGCTCCCCATTGCCTACAAAATTCAGGGTCTGGAACGGCCATGTCTAATTGCTGTTGACTAGCTATATTACCCTGCCCTCCATCTGTTGTACTGGTAATAGCACTTCCTATACCTACCCCTAGTATCAAAACACCAGCAAGTACAGCAATCGTTCCGGTGCTGAAATTATTTTTTTGTCCAGAGTTAGAAGGTGATATTCGTCTATCCCGCTGTGTATAGTTATCGCGATCCCTTGAGGAGTACGAATTTTTGCCAGGGTCTCTTCTTGGACCTCTATTAGGATATTTATTCACAGTACTTCTTTAGTCTTAGGTAAACCCATTGAATAATTCATGACTCTACATTCGGGGTTATAGCTTAGTAATCCATTTTGAAGCAAATATTTGATTAAACCTTCAACTTCTGATCCTATTTTACGAAGTTCATAGTCATCTAAACTTTTTCCGGCTCTTTCTTGAACAAGTTCAGTAAATTTTTGATTTACTTTTTTTAAGGAGTCTTCATTCCAAATGAATTCATTATCAGGATCTAAGTCGAGAGTTAATTTATTAGGATGGAATACTAAATCGTTATTAACCACATCAGCAGTAAAAATTCTTACATGCCTAGTGGTTGACTTTAAAAGCATTTTTTCCATAATTCTGAAAAATAATCAACAAAAAAAACATTTATGTCTTAACTTTAGGATAGCTTCTTAGTAAGTGTTAACTATTTTTTTGATTTTATAATGCGTGTTGTAATTGCAGGTGCAGGTTTAGCAGGTTTATCTTGCGCTAAATATCTTGTTGACAATGGCCACATACCTATAGTTTTAGAAGCCAGAGATGTACTTGGCGGTAAGGTCGCTGCTTGGAAAGACGAAGATGGAGATTGGTATGAGACAGGTTTACACATATTTTTTGGTGCTTATCCAAATATGCTTCAACTTTTCAAAGAATTAGATATAGAAGATAGACTTCAGTGGAAAAGTCATTCAATGATTTTTAATCAACCTTCTGAGCCTGGTACTTACAGTAGATTTGATTTTCCAGACATACCTGCCCCTGCAAATGGAGTAACAGCAATTCTTAGTAATAATGATATGCTTTCATGGAATGAAAAAATTTTATTTGGCTTAGGCTTAGTTCCTGCAATGTTGAGGGGACAGAAATATCTTGATAAATGTGATTCAAAATCATGGACAGAATGGTTAAAAGAACACAATATTCCTGAGAGAGTTAATGATGAAGTATTTATTGCCATGAGTAAAGCGCTTAATTTTATTGGACCTGATGAAATCTCATCAACAGTTTTGTTAACAGCACTTAATAGATTTTTGCAAGAAAAAAACGGTTCAAAAATGGCTTTCCTTGATGGAGCTCCACCAGAAAGACTTTGCCAACCAATGGTCGATTATATAAGTGCTAGGGGGGGCGAGGTTCATATGAATAGTCCTTTAAGAAAAATAGACCTTAACGAGGATAGCACTGTAAAAAGTTTTACAATTTCCCCTTTAGATACAGATGAACATAAAAAAGTGATCACAGCAGATGCCTATGTTAGTGCAATGCCTGTAGATCTATTTAAACTAATAATTCCCGATCAATGGAAAGGCATAAATGCCTTCTCAAAACTAGATGGTTTAATTGGAGTACCTGTAATCAATATCCATTTATGGTTTGATAAAAAATTAACTGATATTGATCACTTATTATTTAGTAGATCTCCGCTTCTGAGTGTTTATGCAGATATGAGTATCACTTGTAAGGAATATGAGGATCTAAATAGATCTATGCTTGAATTAGTTTTTGCTCCTGCAAAAGATTGGATTAACAGAAGTGATCAAGATATAGTAGATGCAACAATGGAAGAACTTAAAAAGTTATTCCCCACTCATTTTATTGGGGATGACAAAACTCAACTCAGAAAATATAAAGTTGTAAAAACACCAAGATCTGTATATAAAGCAGTCCCTGGATGTCAAGAATTCAGACCAAGTCAAAGATCTCCAATAAAAAACTTTTTCTTAGCAGGTGATTATACAATGCAAAAATATCTTGCTTCTATGGAGGGAGCTGTTTTAAGTGGTAAATTATGCGCAGAAACTATCCATAAAGAATATTCCAAAATGTCAACTAATGTTTCCCAGGAAACATCTAAAATAAACTAAACCTCAAGAATAAACCCTTTTTGAAAAATTCATTATCTCAACTTAATAAAGCATATGAAATATGCCAAAAAGAAACTCAAAAATGGGCTAAAACTTTTTATTTAGGGACACTTTTATTACCATACGAAAAAAGAAAAGCTATTTGGGCGATTTACGTTTGGTGTAGGAGAACTGATGAAATAATGGATAGCATTGAAGCTTCAACCAAGAGCAAAGAGGAACTTTCCGATAACTTAAATGAATGGGAAGCAAACACAAAAAATGTTTTCAAAGGAAAAATACAATCAGACTTAGATGCTGTTCTTTTCGATACAATAGAAAATTTTCCACAGGACATAGAACCATATCTAGATATGATTGAGGGTCAGAGAATGGATCTTACAAAATTTAGATACAAAAGTTTTTCTGAATTACAGCTTTACTGTTATCGCGTCGCGGGAACAGTGGGATTAATGACTCAGAATGTAATGGGAATAGATACTGCCTATACATCAGCCCCTTGGAGTAACATGCCTGACCCATCAGAAGCAGCAATAGCTTTAGGAATAGCGAATCAACTTACTAACATTTTAAGAGATGTTGGAGAAGATAGACAAAGAGGTAGAATTTATTTACCCCAGGACGATATGAAAAAATTTAATTATTCTGAAGAAGAGTTATTAAAAGGAGTAATCAATAAGCAGTGGGGGATGCTTATGAATTTTCAATTAACAAGAGCTCGGGATTGGTTCAAAAAATCTGAAGATGGCATTAAGTGGTTATCAGCAGACGCAAGATGGCCAGTATGGACATCTTTACGCCTTTATAGAGGAATATTAGATTCTATTGAAAGATTAAATTATGATGTATTTAATAATAGAGCTTTTGTAAAGAATTCAGTAAAAGCTTTTGAAATACCAATATGCTATTTAATCTCAAGGATCAAATAGCTAAGCAGGGGCTTTCTGATTAGCCAACAAATCTTTTAATTTTGAAAGTTCGCCAGCCCATCTTGGATCTGGGGCTTCAAGATTCGGTGCATCACTATGAACGATCTTGTTAAAATTCTTCCTTTTTTTATTTGAGCCTGCACTATTTCTCTTGTGTGAGGAAGAATCCTTCTTTTCTGAAAGCTCAACTCGCAATTTAGAACCATTAAATTCAAAACCATTAAGCTTTTCGATTATTAAATTTGCATTTTGTTCATTATTTGTTGTAGCAAAACCAAATCCTCTACACTCTTTTGTTTCTTTATCTAAAACGGCTTTAAATCTAATAGAATCAGATACTGATTTTAAAAAACTATCAAATTCTTTTGGATTAAATCCTTGTGGTAAATTGCCAATGTAAATACGAATGCCCATAAATTTTTAAAAAATAAATTGAAGTCTGAACTTTTAAACAAAACTAAGCTATGTGTATTTAATCACATTTTGGCGCATTTTGTTTAATCCATTGCTTTCCTTTATATATAGCTTCATCAAAATTATCCAATCTATTATAAGCGAGCTCCATAGAAAGATAATTAATGACTTGCCCTAAAATAGGTCCATCTTGGATTTTTAAATATTTTTTTACAACTTCTCCTTTTATTAAATTTGACGGATGAAATAATTTATCATCTTTATCTCGCCATCTAGTGAGCCAATCTATATAAAATGACCCTGGCAAGAAAAGAATAAAAGAAGGAAGAATAGTTTCTAATTCTTGATGTAAATCAAATCTTTCTTTCTCACTAAATTCATAAATAGTTTTTATTTTCAATAAGAGATTCCATTTCCTTAATAGTCTAATTTTTGAAACTTCAGATTTGCTAAATTTTAAATTTTTCAAAGAAACTTCGTCTAAAATTTGAACAAGGAAGAATAAGGGTAAAAATTGTTCCTTTTCAAATTTATTAAATTCTTTAAAATTAATTTTTTCTAAATCAAGTAATATTAAATTTTTTTCTGACTGTATATATTCAAAAATTTTATATTTATTTATTAATTTTATCGCCTTCGATGCTTTTTTTCCTCTTATTATTCGCTGTAATTCATAATTAATTCTCTCATTAGCAACAAGTTTTAGTTGATTTTTATAAGTTTTAATAAAATTTATTAAATTTACATCAACATTAAAATCTAATTCTGAAACAAAACGAAAACATCTTAAACTTCTTAATGGATCATCCAATAAGTTCTGCTTTGAATTAGTTCTCAAAAAAGCAAGCTGTAGATCTTTAATTCCATTTGATGGATCAATTAGAATTTTTTCTTCAAAAGAAAAAGCAATAGCATTGATAGAAAAATCTCGACTTAATAAATCAATATCAGTAGAAGGAGAAATTTTAGAAGCGATATCAATTGAGATATGTTTAAAAATAATTCTTACTACATCTCTTGCTTCATCAAGAATAATAAATTTACCTTCAAATTTATCTGCAATTTTTTTACCAATTTTATTAGCATTTTTTGGGACTACAATATCAACATCAATTACTGAGTTTAATCTTCCTAAAATTAAATCTCTAATATATCCACCTACTAAAAAAGATCCAGAAGGTAAAGAAGATAAAATAAATTCCCAATTATAAAATTTTATACTTCTTTCTATTTCATTAATTATTAGTGTATGATCAATTTGAATATGATTTTTAAGATTTTCTTTCTTGATTATGTGCATTTGCATTAACTGTAAATTAGTTGATAGATGTATGACTTATCATGATGTCGAAAAAAATCATGGTGTTGAGCACCTTTGTGATATGCCTAATTTTAAACCAAAAAACCCTTATATTCATGTAAGTATAATCCAAGATTTAAATGGCGATTTTAAAAGTGATTGGGATGTACAATCTTGTTCAAGTTTTTTAGAAGAGTCTGGAAAGTGGTCTAAGTGTAGACCAGGTTTAGAGTTACCTATTTAAAGGTAAATGCCTTACGAATTAAAAAATTATAATAAATTAACTTTAGCAATTCATAGTACTAATGATTCCTTTGGATTCGCGTATAGAGAAAATAACAGCTCTTTATGCCAAAACTTTTTTACAAAAAAATTTGAGAAAGATTTATGCAATAATTTAATAGTTGATTTTACAAATTTTATTACAAAAGAAAACTTAAAAAGGATTAATAAAATATCTGTCAGTATAGGGCCATCAAACTTTAATGCATCTAGACAAATAGTAGTATTAGCGAGAACTCTCGCTCAGCAAATAAACTGCTCATTAGAAAGCTTTAGTTCTTTTGAATTGATGGCAAAAAGAATTGCTTTGAAAAATAATATCTATTACGATAAAAATTCATTTTGGATTTTCAAAAAATTAAAAAGAATAGGATATATTGCAGGAAAATATGAAATTTGCATGTCTGAACAACCAAACAAAAAAATTACTATCAAAGAAAAAATTATTCCAAAAATTTTTGAAGAATTAACAAATATGGAGTCTTCTTATCAAGCTGAATATTCTGATATTGAAGATTTAAAAGAATTATTGAATTTATCTAATAAAAATTCACAACATTCCAATTCTAATACTTGGAATAAAGTTTTACCATTGTATCCAATATCCCCAATTAACTAATCATTCAAGCATGTTATTTATGGTTTCCCGCAAATAATGTGTTACTTTACCTAAATCATTTTTTGATGGACTTTCAGGGGGATTAATCGGTTTCCCAACTTTAATAACTATTTTTGAGAAAAAAGGAATAAAAAACTTTAATCTCACTAATCTATGCGAATTAATAATTGCAACTGGTAATAACATTTTTTGATTTTTAAAAGATAGAAGAGCTGCTCCTTGTTTTGGCTTATTTACACGAGCATCTTTTTGGCGAGTTCCGTCAATAAAAATACCAATACTATTATTGTTTGATAATTTTTCACATGCAATTTTAATAGTTGTTTTATCTACAATGCCTCTCTTTACAGGATAAGCTCCACAAGATTTTATTATAAAACCAAGTAAGGGGATTCTAAAAAGTTCTGACTTAGCCATAAAAGATATATTTCGACCAATAGCATGACCTAACAAAGGAGGATCAAGAAGAGAACCGTGATTAGATACCATTATGAAAGAACCTTTTTGAGGAATGTTTTCTCTCCCAATTAAATTACCTCTAAATATAAATTTATAAATCGGAAAAATAATTACTTGGCTTACTAATTTATAAATTAATTTTTGATAAAAATAACTTTTCATAAAATCAGTATTTAATTTGATCTGCAGAAGAAACTTGCGAAATTTTTACATCCTTTAAATGCCTTTTCCCTAGACCACCTAGGACATTAGATGGGCCAATTTCTACCAATTGAAGAATTCTATTTTCTTTCATTAAATCCATAGTTTGACGCCATCTAACACCATTACACATTTGATTTTTAAACCTAACCTTTAGCTCCCTTGGATCATTACATAGTGATGGATTAGAATTACTGATAACGGTTACAGAAGGCTGATTAAATTCGAGAGTGTCTAAATATTTTGAGAATTGAATTGATGGTTCTTTCATGAATGGAGAATGAAAAGCACCCGAAACATTTAATTTCAGAAATCTTTTTGCCTTAATTCGTTTTGAAATATTATCTAAAGCTTTTTCGCTTCCTGATAAAACAACTTGAGAAGAGCTATTGTCGTTTGCTATTACAAGATCATCAATCTCCTCTACCAGTAAATCTAATTGATCTCTATCAAAACTTATTAATGCTGCCATGGATCCCTTTACTGCATCTGCCATTAATCCAGATCTAACTTTTATAAGTTGTACACAATCTTCAAAAGACAAAA
This sequence comes from Prochlorococcus sp. AG-676-L21, assembly GCA_003210915.1. GTDB lineage: Bacteria > Cyanobacteriota > Cyanobacteriia > PCC-6307 > Cyanobiaceae > Prochlorococcus_A. The sequence continues at coordinate 11,140 of QCUA01000008.1, forward strand.
CATCGGCACAATATAGAGCTGAAACTTCACCTAAACTATGTCCAGCAATATAGGTTGGTTTATAACCATTTTCTTTTAAAGAGTCTAATAAGATTGATTCCACCAGAAAAAGACAAATTTGAGTATTCTTTGTATGATTTAAATCTTCAGAAAGATTTTTTTTATCAGAATTTAGTTCACAAATTTCAAATAAATTCCTCTCGAATACTTCAGAGGCATAATTAAACCTAAATTTCGCATTTGGCAAATCTATAATTTTATTTGCCATACCAATTTTTTGTGAACCCTGACCAGGGAATACCCAAGCGACTGTCATAATAAAACTTTTTTTAACCCCATCGAATAAGGGCTGCACCCCAACTTAACCCAGCACCAAAACCACTTGTGGCAATAATATCATTTTCTTTAATTTTCTTATTTCTTATTGCCTCATCCAGCATTAAAGGAATTGTTGCCGCCGAAGTGTTTCCATAGTTACTTAAATTACTGAGTATCTTTTCTGATGAAACATTTAGCCTGTCTCCAACTGAATCTAATATTCTTTGATTTGCTTGATGTAATAAAAGCCAATTAATTTTCTCAGAATTAAAATTTGTTTTTTTAAATAAATTATCAATAATTAATGGCACCTCTCTAACTGCAAATTTATATACTTCTTGTCCGTTCATCTCAATTGCAGAAAAACCCCCACTTGAAAAATTAATATCATTAACAATTAGATCTTGATTATTTTGAGATGGGAGATTTAAGAAAGAACCTCTTTGACCGTCAGTCCTCATACTAAAGCCAATTAAATTATCAAATTCATTTGTTGATTCAATTGCTATTGCTCCCGCTCCATCTCCGAATAAGATACAACTTCTCCTATCATTCCAATCTACATAACTTGAAAGTTGATCTGAGCCTATTACTAAAGCTCTTTTATAACTTCCTGTTTTTAAAAATTGAGTAGCTGTTATTGCAGCAAATAAGAAACCACTGCAAGCAGCTGTCAAATCAAACGCAACAGCATTAATTGCGCCAAGTCTTGATTGAATTTCAGGAGCAGAACCAAATAAATCATTTGGAGTTGATGTAGCTAAAATTATTAGATCAATTGTTTCAACTTCCCATTTAGCCATCTCAATTGCTCCCAATGCTGCCTTATAACCCATCTCGCTAACATTTTCTGATACTCCAGAAATTCTTCTCTGCGAGATACCTGTTCTAGATTTTATCCATTCATCACTAGTATCTACCTTTTTACTAATTTCCTGATTTGTCAGGATTTGATTTGGTACATAACTTCCACTACCTTTAAATGAGACTCCAACTTGATTTAAATTTATTACTTCCAAAAGTTTTATCTAATTACTTATATAAGTCAAACATAAATCTGACAAAATATGTTTTAAGAATTTAAAACTTGAAGCTTTTGAAGTTGATTTAAATTCTCCATGACATTATGATTTACAGCAGAATGAGCCAAACGCAGAGCACTTACTACTGATAAAGACTTACTACTACCATGGCCAATTACACAAATACCATTAACTCCAAGCAATAATGCTCCACCATGTTCAGCATGATCTAACCTTTTCTTGATTCTTATTAAATTACTTTTTAAAAAGGCAGAACCAACCTTCCCCCTTCTTCCTCTAGGTAGTTCGGATTTTAAAATATCTAATAGAACTCCTCCAACTGACTCAAGAAATTTAAGTAATATATTTCCTGTAAAGCCATCGCAAACAACTACATCAAAATCACCAGATAAAACATCTCTTCCTTCACAATTGCCCCCAAAATCAATATTTAATTCATTGGATAGTAATTCAAATGTTTTTATAGATAAATCATTCCCTTTACATTCTTCTTCTCCAATATTTAATAAGCCAACTCGTGGTTTTTCTATTTGTAAAACATCTTTGGCATAAACATTACCAAGAAGTGCAAATTGATGAAGATAAGAGGGCTTACAATCAGTATTTGCTCCGACATCAAGAACTAATACAGGTCGTGTTTGATCTCTAGTTGGGAATAATGCTCCTATTGCAGGACGTTCGATTCCTTTCAATCGCCCTATCCTAAATATTGCAGAGGCCATAAGAGCTCCTGAGTTGCCTGCAGAATAAACAGCTTTTGCCTTATTAGTTTTAACCAAATCCATAGCAATATTTATACTCGCATCTTTTCTTTTTCGTACTGCTGTTGCTTCTTCATTCATCCCTATGGGATCTCCACTATTGATTAATTCAAGACGATTAGTATCAATTGCTCTTTCTAACAAATCTATTAGACCAACTTTTTCTGCTTCATATCTAACTTTTTCAATTTTGCCTACAAACTTTATATTTATAGGAAATCTACTAATAGCTTCGAGACAACCCTCCAAAATGGGCGCAGGTGCATAATCTCCCCCCATACCATCAACTGCAATCCAAATCCTCTCAAATGTTGGCAAATCTTCTTTAATTATCAAATTATCACTATTTTGTAACCTTTTTAAAGGGTCAAAAACTAATGGCTGCAATGTATTTTTTGCAATTGAACTAGCACTTGAAACTACACTACTAGCAGTGTTAACAACTGATTCAGCACTAGAGACTACATTACCTGCAACATTACCTGCTACATTACTTGCAGTACTTACAACAGAACCTGCACCAGAAACCATGCTACCTGCAACATTGCTTGCAGTTACAGCAGAATTAGCCGCAGAATCAACTATTGAAGTTACAGCAGAATTTCTTTTGTACCAAATAACTAATCTTCTTATAGCTCTAGACTTTTTATTAGAAGAATCTTTTTCCATCTATTTACCGTCAAATGGAGATATATCAACTATCCTCTGGAACAGATATCCTGTACCTCTTGCTGTAAGAATTAATTCAGGATTTGCAGGGTCAGCTTCCAATTTTGATCTTAATCTAGATATATGGACATCCACTACTCTTGTATCTACATGTCTTTCAGGTGTATAACCCCAAACTTCTTTCAAAATCTCTCCTCGACTAAATGGCTCTCCTGATCTACTGACTAACAATTCTAAAAGACTAAATTCCATTCCTGTTAACCTGATTCTTTCATCACTTTTAAAAACTTGTCTTCGATTTGTATCAATTTTAATGTCCGTAACCAAAATTAAACCTGAATTTGGCATCCCAGGAAGTTGCTCTTTATCTATTCGTCTTAATACACACCTAATCCTAGCTTCTAATTCTTTTGGACTAAATGGTTTAACCACATAATCATCAGCTCCTAATTCTAATCCTGTAATTCTATCTGCAACATCTCCTAATGCGGTCAACATGACGATAGGTACATCTGAGTCTTTTCTTAATTCTTGACACACTCCATATCCATCTAATTTTGGCATCATTACATCAAGTACAACTAAGTCAGGATCGTAATCTTTGAACAATTTTAATGCTTCTTTACCATCACAAGCAGTTACCACTTTGTAACCAATCATTGAGAGACGAGTCTCGAGAATTCTTCTAATGCTTGCCTCGTCATCAGCGACAAGGATTGTTTCTTTTGTTTGACTAGATACAGCCATTTGTTTCTATTAGCTAATCAGTAAGAGAATTTATCATTAACCCAATCTAACTTGTAGAGGGGCAAAATCCCAAACATCTCAGTTCCTCAATCTAATCAAAAATTAAATGTCTAGTAAATTTTCGACTTTTATTTGTCAAAATTGCGGGTCTGAAACTTCTCAATACTTCGGCAGATGCGTAAATTGTAATGAATGGAATACGATAGTTGAAGAAAGAAAAAACGCTAGATCTAAAACAACTAATATTAATAAAAGTAAAAAATCTAAGCTGTTTACTGAAATAGAAATAGATACTATATCAAGATTTACGAGCGGTTTTAAAGAGTTTGATAGAGTGCTCGGAGGTGGAATAGTACCAGGATCTATAGTTTTACTTGGAGGAGAACCAGGTATTGGTAAAAGTACAATAGTGCTTCAATCTGCAGGGAAAATATCCCTTAATGAAAAAGTTTTATATATCACTGCAGAAGAATCTTTAGAACAAGTAAAAATCAGATGGGAAAGATTAAATCAAAATAGTCTCGATTTAAAAATTTATGCCGAAACTAATTTATCTTTAATTATTGAAGAGATTAAAAAAATAAAACCTAGTTTTGCGATTATTGATAGTATCCAAGCTATTAATAATTATGAGATGGAAAGTTCTCCAGGATCCGTTTCCCAAGTAAGAACTTGTTCATCTGAACTTCAGAATCTTGCCAAAGAAAATAATATAGCGCTTTTGATAATAGGCCACGTTACAAAAGATGGAGCTCTTGCAGGTCCAAAAACTTTAGAACACTTAGTAGATGTGGTACTTAATTTTGAGGGAGATAATATTGCCTCCCATAGATTACTAAGAAGTGTAAAAAATAGGTTTGGATCAACTTTTGAAATTGGAATTTTCGAAATGTTAGAAAATGGTTTAAGAGAAGTTATTAACCCTAGTTCAATATTCACAAATAAAGAGAATATATCAGGTGTCACAACCACCATCACTAATGAAGGCTCGAGACCTTTTGCAGTAGATATTCAGGCTTTAGTAAATAAGACTTTCTACAATAATCCAAGACGAACAACAACTGGGATCAGTATCAACAGATTACATCAGATATTAGCAGTCATTGAAAAACATATTGGGATTAAATTATCAGAATATGACTGTTATATAGCTACAGGCGGTGGCTTTGAAATAAATGACCCATCTTCAGATTTAGGAGTTGCAATATCAATCTTATCAAGCTTAAAAAATGCCCCCCCCCCTGATAAATTGCGCATTTATTGGCGAATTAGGTTTAAGCGGTCAGGTAAGACAGGCAGGTAATATTAGAGCCAAAATTGATGAGGCGATTAGGCTTGGTATTAAAAATATTTTGGTACCTAAAACTACTATTGAAATTAAAGATAGTTTTCAAAAAATCATAAGGATTAAAGAAATTTCAAATATCAATGAAGCTATGAATTATGCATTGAAAGAGTAAATTTATACAAAACTAAAGATAAATATCAATCGAACTCCTTCCAGAAGTTTTCAACCAATTTTCAATATCTAAGTATCCACCAGGATAGAGTCTTACAGCCTTAGTCCAAACTTGCGCAGCCTTATCGAACCACATATCTCTTTGATCTAAATCACCATTCTGTTCAGCAGATCTTCCCCTTTTTTCATAAATAAGGCCTATATTCTTAAGACAAGAAGGCTGTTTTGGATTTTCAACTAAGGCCTTTTGATAAGTTTCTATAGATAGATCTTCCTCTCCATTACTCATATAAATTATTGCCATGTTCTTTAAAGTTTCTCCTCTATCAATTTTATTTTCTTCTAGTAATAAACTTTCATTATAGTAATCAAGAGCTTCTGAATAATCGCCATTATTTTGTGCAGCTAACCCATCTCTATAATATATGTAAGCTTTTTTTTCTTTATCAGCAATAGGCATTATCTTTACTATAGATTCAGCAATTACAGTAAAAGCTTTATCAATGAAATTGTCTCTGTTTTGATTATTAGGCACTTTTTTTTTTAATAAAATTAAATTAGTCAATAAAATGTCAACTATTTAAAAAGTCTATAACATTTATTATTATAATAATTAATAAAGACAAGTATTAATTTGCTTTCATCGCAAAAAATATGAATAGTATTCAATTAAATATTACCGGTATGAAATGTGGGGGGTGTGTTAACACAGTAGAAAATATATTAAAAAATTCGGATGGGGTCGAAAATGTTTCAGTTAACTTACTAACTGAAAGTGCCTATTTTGAAATTAATAAAACAGTTCCAGACATTGATCAGGTTTTAGAAAACCTCAAACAAAGCGGTTTTCCTTCAAAGATTTACATAAATGATTTTTCAAAAAAAGTAAATAAAGTTCAATTAGAAAAAAAAAAGAAATGGATTAATCAATGGAAAAAACTTAATTTTGCACTTTTACTTTTATTATTTTCAGGGTTAGGGCATTTAGCAGAAGGAGATTATTTGAATTTACCAATATTAGGAAATTTATTTTTTCATGCTGCACTGGCCACATTAGCTTTATTATTTCCTGGAAGAGAAATTGTAGTCAAAGGATTCAAATCTTTTATAAAGAATCGACCAGATATGGATTCTTTAGTCGCTCTGGGAGTAACTAGTGCTTATACAACAAGTCTATTATCATTAATATTTCCTTCTACTGGTTTTCCCTGTTTTTTTAATGAACCAGTAATGTTGTTGGGGTTTATTCTTATAGGACGTTTTTTAGAAGAAAGAGCAAAGTATCAAACTGGTTCTTCAATTGGAGAATTATTAGATCTCCAACCAGAAATGGCGAACATATATATAGAAGAGAATAAAGTTAAATCAGTCAGAGTACATTCTTTAAAAATAGGAGATGAAATTCAATTATTAGCTGGAGATCGTGTACCTGCTGACTGCATTGTTCTTAATGGAAATTCATCTGTAGATGTTTCTCATATTACAGGTGAATCTAAACCAATAGATGTTTATCCAGGTAAACATTTACTGAATGGCTCATTAAATTTAAATTCCACTTTAAGACTAAAGGTTATCAAAGTAGGAGAAGAAACTTCTCTAGCAAAACTAGTTAATCTTATTGAATCAGTTCAATCTAAAAAGCCTCCTATTCAGAGAATAGCTGATCAAATTGCAGGGAAATTTACATACTTCGTACTCTTTATTGCAACTGCAAGCTTCTTTTTTTGGTGGAAAGGGGCAAAACAAATTTGGCCTGATTTGTTAATAAACAATCATCATGGATTGATTACAACCTCCAACCATACGTTACATACTTCATTAGGTGGTAATGCTGAAAATTTTTTAACTTTAGCTATTCAACTCTCAATTGCTGTTTTAGTAATAGCTTGTCCTTGCGCTTTAGGTCTTGCTACTCCCACTGTAATAACTGTTGCTTCAGGTAAAGCAGCAAAAAAAGGTGTTTTATTTAAAGGCGGAGACAAAATAGAAATAGCATCAAAAATTAATCATATTATTTTTGATAAAACAGGAACATTGACTAAAGGTAAACCTTTTATAATCGATTATGTAAATACTGCTGATAAATTATTTCTATTAAAAATATCTGCAAGTTTAGAAAGTCAAAGCCGACATCCCATAGCTAGTGCATTAGTTAATGAAGCCAAAAAACAAAACCTTGGATTATTGACAATTAAAAACATCCATACCGAATCTGGTAGAGGTATATCAGGAGAACTTGATTCAATTGATGGGGAAATCAATATTGGAAGTGTTGAATGGTTGAATAGTAAAGGAGTAATAATTGACAGCAAATCAAAAGAAATATTAGAAACTGAAGAAAACAAATCCCATTCTGTGATTGGAGTATGTATAAATAAAAAGTTACTCGGATTTATTTTATTAGGTGATTTATTAAGAGAGGATTCTATTAGTTCTGTTCAAAAATTAAGAGAGGATAATTATAATATAAAAATTTTAAGCGGAGATAGAAAAGAAACTGTAGTCGAGTTGGGGAAAAAATTAGATAGTCCAGAAGCAGAAATCAAATGGGATCTTCTTCCAGAAATGAAATTAAAAATAATTGAAAATTTAAAGAAGACCAATAAAGTTGCAATGATTGGAGATGGAATAAATGATGCACCTGCTTTGGCAGCTTCAAATTTAGGAATAGCAGTTGGTTCAGGCACCCAGATTGCGAAAGCGAATGCAGATGTTGTTTTAATGGGAGATCAGTTATCCGGATTACCTTATGCACTTAGTCTGGCAAAAAGAACAATAGGAAAAATTAAACAAAATCTATTCTGGGCTTTTGGATACAACTTGATTGCAATTCCCATAGCGGGAGGTATTCTATTTCCAAAATATGGCATTCTTCTTACACCATCAATCGCAGCATTATTGATGGCAACTAGTTCAATAACCGTTGTAATAAATGCTTTATCTTTAGAATAAATGAGGGGTAAATTTATTGTTATTGAAGGAATTGATGGTTGCGGTAAAACAACCCAAATAGATGAAATTTCTAAATGGATTCCAACTAGTGGTCTTTTGAGAGGAAAACAAAAATTAGTAAAAACTAGAGAACCTGGAGGAAGCTTATTAGGTAAAAAAATTAGAAATTTAATACTTGACAATCATAAAGATAATAAACCTTCTTCTCTGGCTGAATTATTACTTTATTCTGCTGATAGAGCAGAACATATTTCCAAAACCATATCACCTGCTTTAGAAAATCAAGACTGGGTACTTAGCGATAGATTTTGTGACTCTACACTTGCTTATCAAGGTTATGGTAGAAATATAAATCTTGAGATTATCAAAAATATCGAATCTATTGTTTGTCAAGGAGAATACCCAGACCTGACTATTTTTCTAGAAATTTCAGCAGAAGAAAGTGTATTACGAAGAGAAAAGTTTATTCCAGATAGGATAGAATCTGAAGGGATAAAATTCCTAGAAAAAGTTAATGAAGGTTTTAAGTTGATTGCCAAAGAAAAAAATTGGACAACAATATCTGCTGTACAAGATATAAATACTATTACTAATGAAATAAAAGAAACCTTAATAAAAAAGTTTTCTCAAGTGAACAATGATTGATCTTAAAACTGAGAATCTTTTAATTAATAAAGAAGTTAATGAAAATCTAGAAAACATACTTAAGAGAAAAGCATTTTCCAACGGTTATATATTTTATGGTCCGGAAGGTATAGGAAAAAAACAAACCGCTATGAAATTTATTATGGAAATTTTTAATAAATATTCGTCTAATTCAAACATTGCAAAAAAAATCATAGATAAAAACCACCCTGATTTTTTATTAATTGAGCCTACCTATTTTTTTAAAGGTAATCTTATAAATCGTTCAGAAACTGAACCAAAAAATAATAATAAAGAAACAATAAGAATAGAGCAAATTAGAAATTTAAAGACTTTTCTAGGTCAAAAATCCATTGAATCAGGTGGGAAAATTGTATTAATTGATGATGCTCACCTTATGAATGAAGCAGCATCTAATTGTCTTTTAAAAACACTAGAAGAGCCCTCTAACGGTATATTTATTCTTTTAACTTCTAGCTTAAACTTACTTTTGGATACTATTATCTCAAGATGTCAACTTATAAGATTTAAAGCTTTTTCAAATAAAAAGCTTGAGATTTTCATAAGAAATAATTTGGATTCTACAGTTCTTGATATTTATAAAGAAATAGATTTACAATATTTTATTAATTCAGCAAATGGCTCTCCAGGAAAAATACTGAAAGATATAAAAATTTGGAACCAATTACCAAATGAAATTAAAGAAAACTTGAACTTTCCATTGAGTGATAATTTAGAAATACTAAAAATCACAAAGATAATATCTGAAGAACTAGATATTGATCAACAAATGTTTTTAATAAATTTTATACAACAAAAATGTTGGGCAAAAACTAAAAACAAAAACATTCTCAAAAAACTAGAAAATTTGAAGGTTCATCTGAAAAGTTTTATACAACCACGACTAGCCTGGGAAGTAACTTTATTAAAAATAGCAATTGAAGATTTATAAAGTTAATAAACTCCTCATTTGATTAAGTTTTAATTTGTAGATTCCGCAAACTCTTGCATACCATTATCAACCTGAGCTCCCACAGGTAATTCAAGGCAGTATCCTGCTCCATAAACAGTTTTTATATATTTTGGCTTGCGAGGGTCAGGTTCTAATTTTGTTCTTAAGTGTCTAACGTGAACTCTAATTGTCTCAATATCATCGTCAGGTTCATAACCCCATACTTCTTTTAATATCAATGCTGGAGAAACTGTTTGACCATGTCTTTGTAGCAAACAGTGAAGTAGCTCAAATTCTAAATGAGTAAGTCTCACGGCAGATTCGAACCAAATAGCTTCAAATCTTTCCGGAACAAGAGTAAGAGGTCCATAGTTTAAAATTTCTTGTTGATTAGTTGAATTCAATTGTGCTCTATTAGTTCTTCTTAATAAAGCTTTAATACGAACATATAATTCCTCTAAATCAAATGGTTTTGTGATGTAATCATCAGCACCTGAATTAAATCCAGTCACTTTATCTTTAAGTCCACCCAAAGCTGTAATCATTAATATGGGAATATTTGAAGTCCTTTCATCTCTCCGCAGTCTTTGGCATAATGTCAAACCATCAACGCTAGGTAACATTAAATCTAGAAGAATTAAGTCAGGAGAATATTGAAGGGCTAAAGCCTGACCTTTAATACCATCTTCAGCTTTTTGAACATCAAAACCAGAATGCTCAAGATGTCCAGATACTAATTCACGCATATCACGATCATCTTCTATCAATAGGATTGAAATTTTCATATCTGACAGATTATTAACTGAAGTTAAGATTTTGTATAACGATTCTCTCAACATTTTGCATTTATTGCAGACCTAATTTAAAGACTTATATAAGTTATTACAATAAAAAAACTAATTACTTCAATGGATTAGAAGGAAATATTGACTTAAAAGAAAATATAAATTTTATAAATTCTTTCGATTTGCTTAATATTTACTTAATAATTCAATATAAATCGACAAGCAACAGCAGTTAAATTTTAATCAAAATATTAATATTAAAATCTATGAAAGTAATAAATTAAGGTGATTATTATCATACCAATTGAAATCTTTTGTTTTTAAAATAATTTTTTCTCGTAGAATAATATGTAAATTATTAGTGACTGAAAATCTTTTTTAGATCCTAATGGTTAACTTTATTATAAAAACAAACTTAATATTAATGAAAAAGAAATCTATTACTTACACCGATTTATCTAAAAAGCAGTTACAACATCTAAAAGAACTTTATATTCAAAAAAAAGTTGAATGCATGAGCCATAAAGAGTTAAAAGAATTTGTTTTAGAAATAATTAGCCATCAGATAAACGACACAATTGGAAAAGAGGAGGAAATGGAAGCATGGATGGAAATGTCTAAATTTTATGGCGATCAATTTGAGATTATAATCCTAGAAATCCAACAAAAATTTACAAACAACGAAAACTTACAAAATTTTGAAGAAGATTCAAAAGAGCATAGATTAGAGTTGCTTGAAAAAAATAATATCGAACAGAGTAAACAAGACATGTGGGATGATTAATTATTTTGGGTTTATTTATTAAGCACCTATTTAAAGTTTTTCCCTTTAGTTAGTTGTATTTTCAATAAAAAAGAGACCCGAAGATCTCAATACCTCTTATTTAGGAGAAATAAACTCCCCGGGCGAGAGAAGAAACAGTCTTTAAAGACTAGTTATGAAGAGTTTTGAAGAAAAAAAGCAAGATATTAAAGAGAATAGGCACACATAAGGCACACAAAAATCTATTGTTATCACTAAGTGGCATTAAAAAATGATTTCTTAAAATAAGGCTAAGGATATGACTAAATTATTACCTTCAGTATCGACTAAAAAGCACTTGTAAATAAGTTCACTTGTGATTGACAGTCGACCTAACATAGAGGTATTAGACCCTCTTTATTTTATGGTTAAAGAGATAAGAAATAGAAACAATAAAGGCTTTTCCTTAATTGAATTAGTGATTGTTATAGCAGTTTTATCAATACTTGGCGCTATAGCTATTCCTTATTTTGATTCATTAAGAAAAAAAGCAATGATAGCAGCAGTAAAAGAAAATATTACGAAAATCGTGGAGGAATGTTTAATACAAAATACTTTAGTTAAACCGACCGAATATGGACTTCCTTATAAGACGGCATTTAGATGGAATAATACGAATACTTCCTTTAGTGATAATGGAGGAATTGATCTTGGAAGTCCAGGTTATCCTTATTACTTCCATGATTCAGGTTTTAACATTCCACTATCTTTGAATGGCAATTGTTTAAGTATTACTGCAAGGTCAGAATATTTTAAAAATACTACGATAGGAAAATTGCCACACTTTAATATAAATTTTAATGCGGGTACTATGCATTATGAAAAACTTTGTTTTGTTGATGATCCTGAAAGAACTTTTAATAATGGAACATGTGATACCCCCCGATGGATAAATGGAGAATCAAAAAGAGTAATGTGGTGAATTTTAAAGTCAAATGAAACGCTTACTACTCCCACTAATTGGAAGCACACAGTCCTGGTTAAAAGACACACATAAGGCACACGAATAGGGACCTAGTTATGATTACTTGTAATGTCTTATGCATTGCCTTATTTCTTGAAAACCTTGTTGCAGACACAAAAAAAGAGACTCAGAAAGTCTCTTGATTGTTCTTGAAGATTAATTGAAGCTCCCCGGGCGGGATTCGAACCTGCGACCAATCGATTAACAGTCGATCGCTCTACCGCTGAGCTACCGAGGAACATATAAAAATTTAACTCTTACATGTACCTTATGACAAGGGGTAAACCTTAATTATATTGAAAGTTAAATGGTTTCTGCCAATCTGATAAATTTCCATTCTTCATCTCTGCAACTGCATCTGCATAACTTAATTCCTCTAAACGATGAGTAATCCATAAAGCAGTGAATGGGTTTCTTTTATTCTTTGTAAGGCCCTTAATTATTTCTAAAACTGCTAATTGACTAGAACTATCTAATAGCGCTGTGGGCTCATCCATAAGAATGAAATTCTTATCACTTATCAATGAAGATGCAATAGTTAAACGTTGTTTTTGACCGCCACTTAATGTATGAATCGACCTTTTATCAAATCCAGCTAATCCAACCTTGTTTAGAGCAATGTCAATTTTATTAGAAATATCTTTTCTACTTAAATTTTGATTAATATTCAGAAGAAGTTCACTCCTACAGTTTGGCATTAATATTTGATGATCAGGATTCTGAAAAACCATCCCAATGTTCGCTAATTTATTTATGACTCCATTGCTTGGTTTTAGAAGTCCATTAATTAACTTAAGCAAGGTACTCTTTCCGCTTCCATTTTTACCAACAATCATCCATAACCCAGTTTTATTAATAGAAAAATTACAATTATTTATTACATGCTCATTTTTTCCTGGCCATGAAAAACTCACATTTTTGAAAGTTACATTAGGTACTCCATTTTGCAAAGTATCCTCGATCTCGATCATTTTAAATATCTAGGGAAAATCCAGGTCTTTTTGATCCACCAGCAACTGCTGACTTTTCATATATCTGAACAGAAATAACTTCTTTAGCAAGAACAGTTATCAATTTATCCTGAACTTTTTCACAACTTAATTCGATTAAAGAGGAGTTTTGGTTATCACTTTGCATAGAATCTTTGATTTCATCATAGATTCTTTTAATATCCTCATACTCTTTCCTCTGAATTGAAAGGGGGAAGGGGGAATATCTTAGACTTATTTCAAGAGAATACATAAAAGAATTGTAAATTTTATATTATAAACAAACTATAGAACAATCTTTTCTAAGAAGTTGTTTTGAAATTAAGTTCAATTTAGAATTTTTTTATAAAAGACATATAAATACATTTAAACTAATAGTAAACAAATTTAATTTTGTAAAAATTTTTCCATGGAAATAGCAGGTGATATTACTTCTTTAGTTGGCAACACACCATTAGTAAAATTAGATCGAATAAAAAAATACTGTAATTGTCATCCAGAAATAATAGCGAAACTTGAAAGTTTTAATCCATCAGCATCTGTCAAAGATCGTATCGCTTATTCGATGTTAAATTCAGCAGAAAAAGATGGTTTAATTTTACCAGGGAAAACAACATTAATTGAGGCAACAAGTGGAAATACTGGAATTGCTTTAGCAATGGTTGCAGCAGCTAAAGGTTATAGATTGATATTAACCATGCCAGATACTATGAGTATTGAGAGAAGGGCAATGCTAAGAGCATATGGGGCAGAATTACAACTCACTCCAGGCAAAGAAGGAATGAAAGGTGCTCTAGATTTAGCAAGTGAATTAGCTTCAAGTATTCCAAATAGCTTTCAGTTTAATCAGTTTGAAAATCTTGCAAATCCAGAAATTCATGAAAGAACCACAGCTAAAGAAATTTGGGATCAATCTAATCAAACTATTGATGGATTAGTTACCGGAGTTGGGACTGGAGGAACCATAACTGGATGTTCTCGATTTCTAAAAAAAGTTAATCCAAATTGCAAAATATATGCAGTAGAGCCCGCAAAAAGCGCTGTAATTTCAGGAGAAAAAGCTGGTTCTCATTCTATCCAGGGGATCGGTGCAGGCTTCGTTCCTAAGGTACTTGATACTCAATTAATAGATGAAATTTTCAAGATAGATGATGATGAAGCATTTTATTATGGGAGGTTATTAGCTCGATTAGAGGGCCTTTTATCAGGAATTAGTAGCGGAGCTGCTTTGGCAGCAACAATCAAAATAGGTCAAAGGGAAGAGCTTATTAATCAAAGATTAATAGTGATTCTTCCGAGTTTTGGTGAAAGATACTTATCTACAGCAATGTTTGAATCAAACACTGTAATTAAAGCTAGAGAAGACGGTTATCTATAGGCAAGAGTATTTAGATATGATCAAAAATCTTTATAAAGAATTAGAGGTAAAAGAAAATGCAACTCAAGGTGAAATTAAATCTTCTTATCGTCGCTTAGTTAAACAACATCACCCCGATGCAGGAGGTGAAAAAGATAGGTTTCTTGCAATACAAGATGCATGGGAGACTCTTAATGATCCTTTTAAAAAAGAACAATATGATAAAACCCTATTTTCATTAAAACAATCATCTAATTTCAGAAATGAAAATTGGGAAGAGAAAGTTAATACAACAAAATATAGTTCTACAATAAAAGATAATGAAGTTAAAAATTGGATTAAAAATATTTATAATCCTACCAATAGATTTATTACCCAAATAATCAAACCTTTGAGTCAAGAAATTAAAGAACTATCTGCTGATCCATATGATGAAGAATTGATGGATAATTTTTGCAGTTACATTAATGTTTCCCAAAGAAAAATTGAAAAAGTTTATAAGCTTTATAAGTCAATATCTGTGCCTAATTCAATATCCTCTTTAGGTTTAGATCTTTATCATTGTTTTTCTCAAGTTAAAGATGCTTTATCGGAACTGGATAAGTACACACAAGGATATGTAGATGATTATTTATTTGATGGAAAAGAAATGATGAAAGAAGCAAAAAGAATCCAATCAAAAATGGCTTATGATAAAAAATCTATAATTTCCTGAATAACTATTCTGAAACTATATATTCTTTAATTTGGTCTAATTTAAACCAAACATCTGGTACTGGACGACGCCACCTTACTTGAGCATATTCTTCTTTAATACTAAGAATTTCCCCAGGGCCTTCAAATATATAACTAGGTAAATCTTGATCACTAGCTAATGCTTCGACACTTTCATCATAAATACTTTTATCTATAAAGACTAAGCTTCCTTTCTTAAGGGGCTTCTTGGGTATCGACTCAGTCATGATGAGATTTATTAATTTATTTAGATTTCTAAATTTATTATACAAAAACTTTTTTCATTAATTTTTTTTAAATTGATTACACCATAATAATTACAATCGATACAAAATTTAAATAGTCTAGATCTATTACATAATTAAAAATATGCGTCTGCTACTCCTTGGATGTACGGGTTTTGTGGGGAAAGAGTTAGTCCCAGCTTTACTCAAAGAAGGCCACGAACTTTGCATTATCAGTAGAAAAAATATTAATAATTTGAAGATAAATATTCCGCTAGATAAATTTAAATTTCTTAAAATAGATCTTTCAAAAAAACAAAATTGGAGCAATGAAAATCTATTAAGTAATTTAAAAGATTCTGATGGGATAATTAATTTAATAGGTGAACCAATAGCAGATAAAAAATGGACTGAAATTCAAAAAGAAGAGATAAAAAAAAGCAGGATTAATACAACTAAGTTTTTGATGGAAACCCTGAAAAAATCCAGAATCAATCCAAAAGTCATAGTAAATGGTTCGGCAATAGGTTTTTATGGGACAAGTTTAACTCAAGAGTTCAATGAAAATAGTCAGAGTGGTAACGATTTTTTAGCTAACCTTTGCAATAAATGGGAGGAAGTTGCGAACGGAAAACCATTTTTCTCAAGATTAGTAATTTTCAGAATCGGAATAGTCTTAGAAGCAGAAGGAGGTGCACTAGGAAAAATGCTTCCAGTATTTAAAATTGGACTGGGAGGTCCAATCGGAGATGGGAATCAATGGATGAGTTGGATTCATAGAAGTGATTTATGTGGATTAATAATTAAAGCATTAGTAGATAAAAAATTTTCCGGGGTATATAACGCTGTTGCACCGGAGCCAGTATTAATGAAGTATTTCTCCAAAACTTTAGGTAGATGCCTCAAAAGACCAGATCTACTCCCAGTGCCAGGATCAATACTGAAATTATTATTAGGTGATGGAGCAAAATTAGTACTAGAGGGCCAAAAAGTGATCAGTATTAAATTACAAGAAAAAATATATAAATTTAAATATCCTCTTCTTGAGAAAGCCATTTACGCCTCCACCAAGAATTAATTCCATTAAATACCGCACTTACAATTAAAATAGTGATTAAAGGTGTGATGAGTGGATTCCAAAGATTCTGAAAAATATTAAGGAAAGTAAATACTCCATTAATTTGCATAATTACTGCAAAAATAAAAAATATTGCAAAAAAAATAACAACGAATAAATTTATCAATAAAAAATTATCAATAATCACTTTCAACTTTGATTCAGATTTCTGCTTAGTCATTTTTCATGAAACCCTTTTATATCATAAATTATCTTAAGGCATGAATTACTCTCTCCGATTCTTAGATTGGCATTATCAAGACAAGAAACCAAAAACTTTTTGTCTAGCTTTATCAGATAAATAACTTTAAGGATTAGATTTATTGTCTGATTTATTTGATCTTTCTTATTTATATAATTGGTAGAACAAAAAACATATCTACCAAGTAATCGTCTTTGAGCTTCTGCAAAAGATTTTGTAAATTGCGGACCGTCGCCTTCAATTTGAATAACTGGCTTTGCTAAACCGATTGCCTGCTCTGATGCAGTTCCAGCCATACTTATTACGAAATTACTTTCAAATAATATTTCTTCAAACAAATTCCAGTTCAAATTAATCGTAATGAATCCATATGTAAATTCTAGACCATCATTTTTTCCTTTTTTTTCTATATAAATCCATTTTCGCTGATTTAGTATCTGCCTAATTTCTTCCATAGAAAGAGCTTTTACTATGGCAAACTTGAATGCGATATTCTCAAAATATTGCAACTTAGACATTGTCTCTAAAACTTCTAAAATCAATTTCAAATTATCTAAAAGTTCAGGAAATCTACTTCCAGGAAATAACCCAATATTAAAAGGGACGATTTTCGATTTATTTTCAAAAAAAGAAAACTTATCCATAAATGGATTACCTAAAAAAGATACTTTTTTTCTTAATTGTTGAGTTAAATCATCTGCTGTTAGAAAATCCCTAGCATATATTTTTTTTGCATAGTTTGAGAGTAAAAAAAACTTACAGGGCCAAGGTAATTTCAATTTTCCCTCATAGTGACTAGAGTAAGCTACTAAATATGTAAAAAAATCTTTTTTTGCAAACCATGCAAAAAAAACAGGAACTATATCTCCAATTACTAAATAAAAATCATATTTATTTCTTAATTTATAAGACAAATATAATTTTTTAAAAAAGTAAATTATTTGTCCTCCAAATATTTCGAATATTCTTCCACTAAAAGAATTATAACCAATACCACCAGTTCTAAATTTTTTGGTTTTACCAATTATTCTTATATTTACTTTTTTATAATTTTCACCATCACCTACAATAGGTAGTGCATCTACAAGATCACCTTTCTTTACAAAATATTTGGCTAATAAACTACCAGATAAATCTTCTCCATGTCCATTACTTAATAGTAAAATTCTGGACAATTTAAAATTCTAACCATTTATTGATTTTGGTTAATTCTGGCCAGTTTGGATATCTATTAAATCCGTCTTCAACTGACTCTTTTAATTCTGTCTTTACATCAGGCATCATCATTGCCATTTTTTTAATTAATTCAACATGCTCTCTAACACCTTTATTATTTGTAGCCAAAAGAGCTAAGGACAAATTCATTCTTGCTTGCGGGTCTTGCTGATTTAAGCGAACCGCCTCTCTAGCTGCTGCTAATGCTTCTTCATTATTCTTCAATAGAAGCTGCAACCAAGATAAACAAGTCCAAGCAGCAAAGTGGTTGGGTATTTGTTGAATGATTTTTTGAAAATCTTGTGCAATTGGTATTAACTCTTGGCCATCTTGATATCTAGATAAGGCAGCATTGAAATCGGATTCAATTGGATTAATGTCATCTGTCATATTTTTTTCTAAACTGCAAAAGAGCTTCCGCAGCCACAAGTTTGTGAAGCATTAGGATTAACGAAATTAAAACCTCCACCAATTAAATCTTTACTGAAATCTAGTTGCATGCCGTAAATATACAGAAGACTTTTTGGGTCGCATATTACTTTGAAGGTTTGTTCGGCACTTAATGAATAATCATATACTTTATCATCTGCATTTATTTCATCTCCACCAATAAAATCCATGGTATAACTCATACCACTGCATCCTCCAGATCTTACCCCAACTCTTAGAGCTTTCTTATCAGTCTGATTCTTCAATAAAGAAGATATTTGCTCTATGGCATCATTGGTTATTAAAATTCCCTTTCCGTCATCTGAAGTCTTTATTTTTTCTTCTATTTTTACATTTTCCATAAATACATATAAACGTATAACTACACTATAAAAAATATAGACACATCATGCATATTTCAAGCGATATACAAAGTTGATTTGTTATAATTTATAAAAAAAGTGAAAATAGCAATAGTAGGTTCTGGGTTAGCGGGTTTAACAGCGGCAGTTAACCTAGTTGATGAAGGTCATGAAGTAGAGATTTACGAAAGCAGATCATTCTGGGGCGGAAAAGTTGGAAGTTGGGAAGATAAAGATGGTAACCACATAGAGATGGGATTACATGTATTTTTTTATAACTATGCAAATCTATTTAAACTCATGAAAAAAGTTGGAGCATTAGATAATTTGCTTCCGAAAGAACATACTCATTTATTTGTAAATAAAGGTGGTGATTTAAAATCTTTGGATTTTAGATTTACCTTGGGAGCTCCTTTTAACGGTCTAAAGGCTTTTTTCACTACAGAACAATTGACTTGGGTAGATAAGCTAAGAAATGCATTAGCTTTAGGAACCAGTCCGATAGTTAGAGGATTAGTAGATTACGAGGGTGCAATGAAGATAATAAGAGACTTAGATAAAATAAGCTTTAAAGAATGGTTTTTAAATCATGGCGGAAGCTTAAGAAGTCTTGAAAGGATGTGGGATCCAATTGCATACGCATTAGGTTTCATAAATTGTCAAGATATATCGGCAAGATGCATGTTAACTATTTTTATGATGTTTGCATCTAAGACTGAAGCCTCTAAACTTAATCTTTTAAAAGGATCCCCTCATAAATGGCTTACAAAACCTATCGTTGATTACATCACAAAAAAAGGATGCAAAATCCACTTAAATCATAAGGTGGACGAAATTATTTTTGAAAAAGAAGCTTCCTCCTACTCGGTCACGCAACTTAAAATATCCACTCCTGAAGGCCCAAAGGCTATATTTGCTGATACATTTCTCGCTGCTTGTGATGTTCCTGGAATTAAAAAAATAGTTCCTAAAGAATGGTATCAATTTAAGGAGTTTGAGGGTTTAAAAAAACTCAGAGCTGTTGCAGTAGCGACAATTCAATTAAGATATGATGGATGGGTTACCGAATTAAATAACGATAACAAAAGTCAAAACCCTACAGGTTTAGATAATCTTTTATATTCAGCAGATGCATCTTTCAGTTGTTTCGCAGATTTAGCTTTAGCAAGTCCCGTAGATTATAGAAAGGAAGGAATGGGATCTTTACTTCAATGTGTTTTAACTCCTGGAGATCGTTGGATGGGTAGATCAACAGAGAGAATCACTAAAGAAATTGATTCTGAAGTGCGTGGTCTATTTCCTTCTTCTAAAAATCTAAAATTACTTTGGAGTAATGTCGTACAAGTTCCACAATCACTTTATAGAGAATCGCCAGGTATGGACCCATATAGACCTGATCAAAAGACTTCAATATCAAATTTCTTTATGGCAGGTAGTTATACAAAACAAGACTATATAGATTCAATGGAGGGGGCTACTATGAGCGGTCATCTTGCAGCAGCAGCAATTTTAGATAAGAAAGCTGAATTAGCAAAGAATCTTGCGGTCAGCTAACTATGGGTACTTGGCTTAAACATGACGTAATTACAATTGTCAATGCGCCATTAGATAACGTTTGGAACACCTGGAGTGATTTGGATTCCATGTCTCTGTGGATGAGCTGGATTGAATCGGTAAAAACAATTGATCAAGAGACATCAACTTTACCTGATCTGACTGAATGGACTTTAGCTGCTAATGGATTCAAATTTAAATGGAAAGCACAAATAACAGAAAGGATTGAGAAAAATAAATTAAAATGGAAATCTATTGGAGGATTACCAACTCAGGGTTCTGTTATTTTTGAATCAAAAGGAGACCAATTAACATCAGTAAACTTAGCTGTTACCTATGAATTACCTAGAATGATTGCTCGATTTATGGAAGAAAAAATTTTAGGTAAAATGGTAACTAATGAATTACAAGCAAATATTGATAGATTTCGAGATTTAGTAGAAAAAAATTACAAAAATGAATTAACTAATTAAAAATATCAATTGCAGCATCTAATAATCCTTCAAAAGTGTACTTAACCGCCTCTCTATCAACTCTGCCAAAAGTTTTTTCACATATTTTTGAAGTTTGAGGTCCAATAGTTAATAATTTTGCATTTTCTAGATAGGTTAACCATTCTTCCCCAAATTCTTTTTCAAGCAAGAAAGAAGAATTTGATACTGTTTTACCACTTGAAAAAACCATTGCATCAATTTTTCTGTTAGAGATAGCATTTATTGTTTCTATAGGAATTGAATCCGGACATCTTGTTTCATAGGCTGGAACCTCTACAACACGCGAACCAGAATTCCTGAATTCATCAGCTATGAAATTCCTTCCTCCTGTTTGAACTCTTGGCAAAAAAACTCTGAGTCCATATCCTGATAACGGAAAATTTTCAATTAAACTTTCTGCTACAAATTCTGGGGGGACGAAATCAGCCTCAATACCTAAATCGCTTAGAGTTAAAGAAGTTTTCTCCCCTACTACAGCAATTTTTATTTTCTTCGAACATTCTTTTAATGAAGTATTTAAATTTCTTAATCTCTCATCTACAAATTGTATTCCATTACTACTGGTAAAAATAATCCAGTGAAAATCGTTAATTTCACTTAAGGCATCATCAAGAGGATTTAAATCATCGGGATATCCAACATCAATTGCTGGAAAATCAAATATTTGAGCTCCTTTATTAGTGAATAACTTTTTTATATCAGATATCTTATCTTTTGATCGAGTAATAATTATATTTTTTTGATTCAAAGAGAGCTCAGACATTTTTATTATTTCCCTCAACTTTTGAATCTTGATTATGTTTTTTATTTTTTAATTCCGCAAGGAGCTTTAGTACTGATAGTCCTTTTTCTAATACTGTATCGTCTTTAAAAGTAATTTCTGGTACTCTTCTCATCTCTATTCTTTGACCCAAAGTATGCCTGATATAGCTCTTAGCAAGATTTAATTCTTCAACAATTTCTTTTCTTATTGCTTCTTCAGCAGTTGAAGTTATATAAATCTTGCAAAATTGCAAATCTTCTGATAAATCTATTTTTGAAATATTAATGAAATTACTCCTTAATAGATCATTTTCCAAATCATTCTGCAAAATAAGTGTTATCTCTTTTTTCAACAAAGAAGAAACTTTTGCAATCCGATAATTATTAGGCATTATTGTTATAAGTTGATTGGATTAGTCATTGCTTTTAGTACGAAATAAAATGTTATGAAGGCACTTATTACTGAAGAAATTAAACCGACCAATGTTAATGGATTTGATCTATTTTTAAATAAAGGTTCTAGTAATGCAACTAATCCTCCAGCAATAATAGAAATTAAATACTTAGGATATCTTGCAACATTAGAGAAAAATTGGCCCATTAGCTCCACAATTTGATTACTTTTTTAGCTAAGTTTTAACAAACATTAAACAGCATGATTACATTATATCAATTTAGACATAGCGCTTTTTGCTTAAAGACAAGAATGGCTCTTCACGCTAAGAAATTGCAATATAGAGTTGAAGAAGTTACACCAGGCTTAGGTCAATTTGAAATCTTTAAGATATCAGGTCAAAAACAAGTTCCAATAATTGTTGATGATAATGATCAAATTATTAGTGACTCTACAATTATTTGCGAATATATAAATAAAAAAAATGATAATAATCCACTTTTTCCAGAAGATCCTTTATTGTTTGCACAATGCAAATTAATAGAAGATTGGGCTGACACTACTATGGCTTCAACTTGTAGAAAAGCTCTGATTAAATCAGCAATAGAGAATCCACAACTACGCACTGCTTTACTTCCAGACGAAATACCATCTTCAGTAAAAGGTTTAGTTGATAAATTACCTTTTAAAAATCTTAGTAAAATTTCTAATGTAGTTTTTTCTACTAAAGACAATTTAGAACTGCAAAAAATATTAGAGGCTTTATCTAAAGCTCTAATTAATAAAAAATATTTAATAGGTGATAATTTATCAATAGCTGATATTTCAATTGCTGCACAATTATCTCTTCTTAAATTTCCAAAATCATCGGGACCAATTCTTTCAGGGGAAGGTTGTCAAGAATACATAAATAATCCTTATTTAGAAAATATATTTATTTGGAGAAACAACATAGAAGAATATCTTTTTAGTGCTAGCTCTCAATAAATTCAAACGATAATTTAAATTTACTAGTTTTAATTGCATGCACTGAGGGATCTCCAACTTTTGAACCGTATGTAGCAATATATTGAAAACCGCAGATATTAGGTTTTAAAGTGTTCTCTGAATTGGAATTATGACGATTACATTTTTGAAATTTACTAATTGTCTCGACCTGATTAACCCTAGATGCTCCTGGTTTATGAAGAGTTTGAATAACTAATTCGTCAGCAAAAAACATATCATCATCTTGAATTTGATTTCTTCCTGTGATCCTTGAATCAATATATAGATCATCTTTTAAATAAGTAATTTGTTTGTTACTTGATTTAGGATCATTAAGAACTTTAATCAAAGTATCACCAAATATCGCTTTACCAATTGACTCAGCATTTTTCGATCGATTACCAATAACTTCATTTAAATTATTTTTGAAAAAATTTACTTTGTAAATCACTGGTGATTGAGACTCATCTTCTAAATCTTGAGAAGTAACAAGCCAATTACCCTCAAACCAATTAGGATAAATTAAATCTCTTGAAGTATTTGAAAATTTAAAATTTGGTAAGTATAGTTCTGGCCATAAATTTTCTCTTTCATCTAAAAATTCTCTTACATTATGATCATTGAAAGCAAATGCATTATCTAAAGAAATTACTTGAATAATTAGAAAAATAATTAATCCTAAAAAATTTTTAATCATGTCTAATCCATTAATAAGATCTGAAGACCATTTTGTATTATTAGAGCCAGATTCAAAAGAAAAAATAGTAACTAAAAAAGAAGCAATATTATGGTTAAGAAATTGGCTTCATAAGGTTGATTCATCAACTATATATCAAAAAAAAGATTATTCCAATGAGGAATTTCTCGAAGAATTGTTAGAAAGTACTTATGAATTAGAAATAAAATTTGGATTCGTTATTAAATGGTTTGCTGTGAGAGTGGAACCTGATTAATTTATAATTTTTTTGTAAATTCCATAAACTATTTGTTTTGCAACTTCTTCAACATCTTCGTTATTAACCTCAACTCTTAAGTCAGCCTGAGAATATAAATTTTTTCTAGATTGAAAAATTTGGTTATATAAATCACTTAAATCTTTCCCCTGTAATAGAGGTCTATTTGCAATATCTTTTTTCAACCTCTCAAGAGCAATCTCTTGCTTTGTATCAATCCAAATAATAATTCCTTGCCTTAAAAAACCCCAGTTTTCTGGTTTAGAAATAATTCCTCCACCAGTAGAAACGATTAAAGAAGGGATTTTAATTGTTTCTTTTAAGCAATTTGTTTCTAGTTCACGGAATGCTTTTTCTCCATCTTCCTGGAACATTTCATTAATTGTTTTCTTTGCTATATTCTCTATTAAATTATCCAGATCAATATACTTATACCTCAATAACTCGGCTAATACTGGACCAGTTTTAGATTTACCACTAGCCATCATACCTATCAAATATATACTTCTTCCTTTAATTATTTTGTTTGTTTTCTCAATAATAGATTTTTCCATACAGACAAAAGAGTATATAAAACCTTAAGATAGTATTATTACAGACATTTATGACTTTTACACATACCAAACCATTACATGGCCAGGGACGTGAATGCGTCATAACTCGACGTGCCTGTTTTAGTTCGAGTCATCGTTATTGGCTTCCTGAAAAAAGCTCAGAAGATAATTTCTCTCTTTTTGGGAAATGTAGTATAGCTCCAGGACATGGCCATAATTACGAACTTATCGTATCAATGGGGGGCAAACTTGACTCGGATGGAATGGTCCTTAATCTTTCTGATGTAAAACATTCTATTAAGAGTAAGGTCACTGCACAATTAGATTTTCGTTTTTTAAATGACGTATGGCCTGAATTTAATATTCATAGTCAAGAAGGCATTCTTCCAACGACTGAGGCTCTAGTTAAAGTTATCTGGAATCGTTTAAAAGATGAACTACCTCTTACAAGTTTAAGACTTTATGAAAGCCCAACTTTATGGGCAGATTACTATGGAAAAAACATGGAAGCTTTATTAACAATTCAAAGTCATTTTAATGCTGCTCACCGATTAGCAAAAGATGAGATTTCTCTTGATGAAAACAAGAAGATTTATGGGAAATGTGCCAGAGTAAATGGACATGGACATAATTATTTTCTCGAAGTAACTGTCCGAGGAAAAATTGATCCAAGAACTGGGATGATATGTGATTTACCTTCATTACAAGCAATTATTGATGATCTTATAGTTGAACCGTTTGATCATACTTTCTTAAACAAAGATATCGAATATTTTAAAACTTGCGTCCCAACATGTGAAAATATTGCACTACACATTGCTGATATTCTCTCATCTCCGATTAAAAAAATTGGAGCAAATCTGCACAAGATAAAACTTCAAGAGAGCCCAAATAATGCTGCGGAAATTTATGTTGAACAAAGCGTACCAAATTCTTTGCAAAGAAATCTTACTAACTCTTTAGTTGCTCAAGCTTGAATACTCCAAGCATAGCGATCATTATCGCTTCTAGTTTAGATGGAAGGATTGCCTTCCCAAGTGGAGGAGAATCTCATCTTGGAAGTAAGGAAGATAGGAGAATGTTAGATGAAAACTTATCAATAGTTGACGCTACCATTTTTGGATTAGGAACTCTAAAAGCTCATCAAAGTACATATTTAGTAAAAAATCATTGTAAAAATGGCGAAATAAAAATTTCAAAAAATCAGCCTATTTCTATAGTCGCCTCCAATAGCAAAAAATTTAAAAAAGATTGGAATTATTTCAATCAACCAATTAAAAGATGGTTAATCAGCTCTAATAAAAAAGATGTAATAGAGAGTAAAGATTTTGAAAAAGAAATTTTCTACAAAAATTCCTGGAGTAAAACCTTGTTAAGTATTAAAAAAGCTGGGATCAATCGTCTAGCACTTCTTGGTGGAGCAAATCTTATAAATTCTTTTATAAAAGAAGATTTGATTGATGAAATCAAAATTACAATAGCCCCAAGAATTATTGGAGGGAAATTTACATGGATACCTGCTGAACAAACAAATAAAATTTTTAATTTAAAGCAATTTTGGAATATAAAATCGATTCAAGAATTAGATAGAAATGAAATATATATTCATTACATAAGAAAAACTAAAGATGATTAAAGTAAAAAAAATATGAATCATATTGAGCACAAAATTGAAATTAAACTATCAATTCAAGAAATAAATAAAGAAACATGGAATGAATTAAGAAAAGAAATCAACAATCCATTTTATGAATGGGAATGGCTCTATAACCTTGAATTATCGAAAAGTGTCTCAAGACAAACTGGATGGCAACCTTTATATTTTATTGCTTATGAAAATGAAGAAATATGCGGAATAGCTCCACTTTTTCTTAAAAATCATAGTTATGGAGAATTTATTTTTGATCAATCCTTTGCAAAATTAGCTCAAGATTTAAATTTAAATTATTATCCTAAGCTCATTGGGATGAGCCCTTACAGCCCTATTAATGGATACGAATTTTTATATAAAGAAAATAAAAATAAAATAGAAATTACAAATTCATTAATAAAACATATTGATGACTTTGCTTTGAAAAATAATATCTTGAGTTGCAATTTCTTGTATGTAAACGAAGATTGGGGAAAACATCTGCAATCCTTAGGATATCAGGAATGGATAAATACAAGTAGTGAATGGAAGCATAATGGGGAAAAGACATTTGATGATTTTTTATCCAGATTCAACTCTAATCAAAGAAAAAACATTAAAAAAGAAAGAAAATCAATTTCAAAACAAAATCTCGAGATCAAAATTCATACAGAAGAGGATATAAATCTAGAAATGGTTCAGAAAATGCATAATTTCTACGAGCAGCATTGTTTGAGATGGGGAGTATGGGGTAGCAAATATCTTACCTCTGAATTTTTTGAAAACATTCTTGAAAATAAAAGAAATCTATTGTTTTTTAGTGCATCAAGAAATGATTCTGAAAGAACGATTGCAATGTCAATGTGTATAAAAAATGAAAAATATATATGGGGTAGATATTGGGGTAGTCAAGAAGAAGTACTTAACTTACATTTTGAATTATGCTATTACCAACCTATTGAGTGGGCAATAAAAAATAACATTGAAAGTTTTGATCCTGGAGCAGGAGGTAAACATAAAAGAAGAAGAGGGTTTTATGCAAAAGGTGCTAAAAGTTTTCACAAATGGTTTAACAAA
Organism: Prochlorococcus sp. AG-676-L21; assembly: GCA_003210915.1. Taxonomy (GTDB): domain Bacteria; phylum Cyanobacteriota; class Cyanobacteriia; order PCC-6307; family Cyanobiaceae; genus Prochlorococcus_A. Next base: position 38,272 of record QCUA01000008.1, read on the forward strand.
AACATGAAAAATATAATTACCCCTTGGTTAAATGAAGTTAATTTTCAAACTTTGAAAGAAATTGAGTTAGAAAATAATTCTATTCCTTTTAAATAAAATAGAAATTAATTGATCTGATAATTGTTTATATTAATAATATAATTTTATTAAAAATTTGAAGATGGATTTTATTAAAATATTTGAAAAAAAAATAGATATAGATAATGATTTATCTAATAGATATATTGATCTAGACCCAAATGGATATTTTATTATAAAGATAGATTTGGATACAAAAAAAATTATCTTAGAACATTATTTAAATACTATCAATAAAGAAGGATATGCAATAGATCCAAAAACTAATGAGCCTATTAAATGTGACTCAAAAGAAATAAAAACTTGTAATGAGACCTTCACAGGAATTAGCGCTAAAGAGATTGGAATAGCAATAACAGAAAAGCGAAATGATCTAATATCTAGATTTGATCATGCCTTATATTTAGGAAGAGAGTTACAAAAAGCAGAAGAATGCTTATACAAAAAATTACCCTACATTCAAGATTAAGAAATTAAACGAAAGAATTCTAATTCTTATTGAGATGCTAAATTAAATAAAAATATAAAAGATAAATGAACATCATTTTCTATTTTGCATTTCTAGGTTTTGGTTTTGGAGCCGCTTTCTTATTAGATAAACTTTTAAGAGCAGTTAAATTAATTTAAAAAAAATTCATAAGGTTTTTATAACCTCTCCATATAAATCATATTCATCCGCAAAACAAATATTTGCTTCAACAAATTTACCGATATAATTTTTTTCATCTTCATTATTTTTAATAGATAAGATGACATTGCCATCTATATCAGGAGCGAAGTTATAAGAACGTCCTATAAGTTCTTTATTTTCAGTTATATTTTCTACTAATACTTTAACCGTAGTACCGACATATAACTGATTTTTTTTCTTAGAAATATTTTGTTGAATTGATATTATATTATCTTTTCTCGCATCAGCTACTTCTGCGGGTACCCTATTTGGCAAATCGAAAGCACTTGTTCCTTCCTCCGGAGAAAAAATAAAAACGCCCACATGATCAAACTCATGCCTATGCAAAAAATCTAAAAGATGTTGAAAATGTTCTTGATTTTCTCCTGGGAACCCAACGATTAAGCTTGTTCTTAATACAGCAGATGGTATTTGCTCCCTTATTTGACTCAAAATCGATTCATTTAAAGAAGCCTGCCAAGGTCTATTCATACTCTTTAGAACATCTGGATGACTGTGTTGCAAAGGTAGATCAAAATAGGGAACTATATTATTTGAATCTTTAAAAGCTTTAATAACTTCATCAGTTAAACCAGTTGGATATGCATAATGAATTCGTATCCAAGGAACTGAAACTTTAGACAGTTCTTTCAAGAGCCTTGCTAAAGAAGGTTTGCCATAAATATCTTGACCATAATTTGTTGTAATTTGACTAATTAGTATTATTTCTTGAATCCCTTGAGCTGCTAGATTTTTTGCTTCTGAAACTATAGATTCTATATCCCTACTGCGTTGAGGACCTCTTAACTTAGGAATGATACAAAATGCACACTTATAATCACAGCCTTCAGCGATACGAAGATAAGCAACAAATTTATTTTTATCTACAAAGCGTGGAATTTTTTCATCTGCAATAAATTCAGGTATTTTTGAAACTTCATTAACAATTTCCCCTTTCTCTACTCGATTGATAACCTTAGCTATTTTTTGATAATCACCCGTTCCTACTAAAGCTTTTATTTCAGGCATTTCTTTTAAAAGTTCTTCTTTGAAATGCTGGGCCATACAACCAGCAACTATTACCTCTTTACCTTGATCAGTAAATTCAATTATCTTCCTTATAGATTCTTTTCTAGCTGTTTCTATAAAACTACAAGTATTGACTACAACCACATTCGCATCTTCTATATCATTTCCTACTTCATATCCCTCCTTATCTAATAACCCTTGCATATGTTCAGTATCAACAAGATTTTTCTCACAACCAATGTGACTAAAAGCAACCTTTGAAATTTTTTTATCCTTTACCTTTTGATTATTTTGCTTCACGTAATTTAGATACTATATAAGAAATAATTAACAAAGAAACTTTTTATAAGTCTCATTCAAAGATAATATTAGGATAGATTCTGCAAATTACAAAGATAAAAGATCTATGGCTCTTAAGACTTTAAAAAGTAAAAATAAAAAAGATCTTAAATGGCCAAAAATTATAATTGCTATTCTGAGCACCATTGGATTAGTTGATACGGGCTCTATTACCTTAAAAAATTGGGGATTATTTAACTCTCTTTCATGTCCTGGAATCAAAAATGGTTGCGAAACAGTTTTAAATAGCCCTTGGGGTACATTATTCGAGAACAGTCAATTCAATATTCCTCTCTCATTAGCAGGATTTATTACTTATAGTTCAATACTTGGGCTTTCAATATTTTTATCACTAAATATAATTTCTCCAAAAGAAAAATTAAATAAGCTTATATGGTGGTTAATATTTTTAATCTCCTGTGGTTCCTCTGTATTTAGCATCCTATTGATAAATATAATGTTTTTAAAAATCCAGGCTTATTGTTTTTTTTGTATTCTTTCGGCAATTTTATCTATTTCCATCTTTATTATCTCTATGATTGGTGCAAAGTTTGAAAGTCGAGAACCTATGTTTTATAGAGGATTTATTGTTGTTTTAACAGTTCTTATAGGAGGATTGATATGGTCAAATAATGTTGACCCTTCTAATGCAATTGATATTTCTAAAAGTACAGAAAAAGTATCTCCTGCAATCACTACAACTAGCTCCCCCCAGAAAATTAAGTTTGCTAAATTTTTAAGTGATAATAATATTAAAATGTTTAGTGCATATTGGTGCCCACATTGCCATGACCAAAAACAATTATTTGGCAAAAAAGGAGTTAAAGAGTTATCGATTATAGAATGCGCACAAGATGGTAAAGATAATCAATATAAACTTTGCAAAGAAAAACAGATTGAAGGATTTCCATCATGGGAAATTAACGGAGAAATTTATAGTGGTGTTAAAGATTTAAATGACTTAGCAATCATGACTGGGTATGAAGGGGATTCTAATTTTTAATAAATCTTTTAATTATTTTATGATTTAATTGCTGCCTAGTATGGCATTTCCAAGTTGTTTCTTTAGTAGGAAAATCATCCCTATAATGACCTCCTCGACTTTCCTCTCGAAAAAGACAAGCTTTTAACAATAGTAAAGTTGTAATTTGTCTATTATTCAAATCAAGCAATAGATTAAGACCTCTCCTATTTGGTTCACCTAACTTCAATTTTTGATCAATTTCTATTTTCTTAAGACATTCAAGCAAAGGATTTTTTTGTATTTGATCTATCTCATCTTGTAGAGTTTTTAAAAATTCAGTCATACTTTTTTTATTGCGGGAGACTCCTAAATTAGACCAGCATGATTTTCTTAAATAATCAATCTTGTCTGAAACACTTAAAATAAAATCCTCCTTTGGATTCTCCATATAAATTTTCTTAGTATATCTATCTGACCTTCTTAAGTTTAAAGTAGTGTTCAAATCAATAGAAGACATTTTTCTAGCGAAAACAAGACATTCCATCAACGAATTACTAGCTAGTCTATTTGCACCATGGACGCCTGTAGAAGCTACTTCTCCAACAGCGTATAGTCCTTGAATTGTAGAAGATGCATTCAAATCAGTATGCACACCTCCCATCCAATAGTGAGCTGCTGGCGCTACAGGAATTACCTCATTAAGAGGGTTAACTCCATAATCTTGACATCTACTAATAATTGTAGGAAATCTTTCTACAATTTTTGCTGGATCAATAAATCTTAAATCCAGACCAACATGATCAACATCATTTTCTTGCATATTATTAATAATTGCTCTACTAACTTGATCTCTTGTAGCTAGATCACCATTTTGCAAATGCTTTACTGGGCTTTCGCCATGCTTATCAACAAGAACTGCTCCCTCTCCTCTAAGAGCTTCAGAGATTAAAAAGCAAGGAGAGCCATAAAACTTTAAAGCTGTAGGATGAAATTGTATAAATTCTAAATCCTCAATTGCTGCTCCAGCTTTCCACGAAAGAGCAATTCCTTCTCCAGAAGATTGGGCTGGATTTGTAGTATTAGTAAATAAGTGTCCGCCTCCTCCTGTGGCTAAAACAACAGCTTTAGCTGTAATCCAATATAAATTAGATCCATCTAATACCTGAACTCCACTGCATGCTTCGTTTTCAATAAGCAATTCTGTTACTCTCACCCCTCTACAGTGCAAAATATTCGCCTTGTTTTCGATATGATCTTCTAAGACTTCTACGAGTGCTCTACCTGTTCTATCTTTAACATGTAAAACTCTTCTACAAGAATGGGCAGCTTCTAAAGTTGTTGATAGTTGATCAGAGCTCTGATCAAAAATCATACCTAAATTTTGTAACCTATCAACGCAACCAGGAGCATCTCTCACAAGCATTTCAACAGCAGATAAATCACACAAATCATCTCCAGCCTTTAAGGTGTCTGCTACGTGAAGAGCAAAAGAATCTTCAGGTCTAACTACTGATGCAATCCCTCCTTGGGCCCATCTACTCGATGATCTTTTACTTGTATTCCTATTTAAAAGAAGGACATTTAAATTTTCTGGCAATTCCAAACAAGTCATTAAACCAGCTGCTCCTGCACCAATGACAATCACGTCCCATTTATCAATAGATATTGATTCTTGTGAAAATGGCGGTCTTAACATTAAACCAATCCACTAAGTGTTGGTTGAAGAATTGCTAAAACAATAAAAATACCATCGACAATTAAAGTAGTTTGAATTACATAACTTGATACTAAAAGAGCCTTCCCATTTATCGAATTAGGTATAGCAAAATTAAAAATTTCTTTTGATATGAACCAAAGTATTAATGCAGCCAAAATAATAATAGACAAAGACTTTAACTGAATAAGATTTTCGGAAGTTTTCTGAAGTATTAATGGAGCATTATCAGAGTCCGCAGTAATAACCTCCTTCCATTGATCCATTATTCCTGTCAAAAATATTGTCAAATCTGTAATCGCCGTTCCAAATAAAGACGAAATATAAAAACTTGAACCGATTTTCCATTTTGATCCAAGTCCGACGATAGCGAGAGGCAATGCCACTGCTTCAACTGGGATATGGAGAATAGGAAAAGCACTTAACCAACCCCAAAATAAACAACCCCCAAGCCAGCTTCCTGATACTCCTAATAATAAGGAGCTTACAATAAACCATTTATCTGCCTCTTTTCTAGATAATAAAAAAGCCGCAGAAAGGATAATAAAAGTAGCACAAAGAGCACTAATAGGTTGGAATCTAACCCATGGTGCCTGTACAAAAATTGGCAAAATCACAAAAAAAGAAGACCATATTCTCAAAGCAATTGGTCTGGATAAAAAAGTACTTTTAACAATATCGAAATTATTATGAAATCTAGGTTTCAAATTATCTTTCACTTCTAAATTTTTAGTAATCAATTCTTCCAATGCGATAATGCTTTAAAATTTTTTGAATTAATTTAGATCTAGTGTAATAAAACTGCAGATGGCATATTTTATTAATTTAATAGTTGAAAGAAATTAATTATGTTTACTATTTTAAGAGTATTTAATACACTTTGAGTCTTATATAAGTTTACAATAAATATAAAGTTAAATTTTTAGCCTTTAATTGTGTGGAAAGAAATTAATTATAAAGAGAATTCTAATGATCTTTTGATTCCGAATATTAACTACAAAGTTAATCCAGCAGAAATTGAAAGTATTGAAAAAAATTCTATTGCTGAAGAAATAGGGCTTGAATCAGGTGATTCAATTATTAGTATTAATGGTAAGAAACCAAGAGATTTAATTGATTATCAGATCCTGATTAGTGAAGAAATTTTAGAGATATCGGTATTGGATAAAAACAAGAAAATACATAATATTAGTATTGAAAAAGATCAAGATGAAAATTTAGGTATTAATTTTAAAGATGCATTATTTGACTCAATCAAACAATGTAATAATAAGTGTCCGTTTTGCTTTATAGATCAACAACCGAATGGCAAAAGAAAAAGTCTTTACGTAAAAGATGATGACTATAGATTAAGTTTTCTATATGGTTCTTATTTAACGCTAACGAATTTAAACAAAGATGACTGGAATAGAATATCCACTCAAAAACTATCCCCGCTTTTTATTTCAATACATGCTACTGACCCAAAGACCCGAGAACAATTATTAAAGAATAAAAAAGCAAGTCAAATTCTTGAACAAATTGAATGGCTAGAACAAAATTCAATCCAAATACATGCTCAAATAGTTGTATGTCCCAAAATTAACGATGGTAAGCTCTTAGAAAAATCTATTTACGATCTTGCGAAATTTCATAAAAAAAGTTTTAAAACAATACTCTCAATAGCCATTGTGCCGGTAGGTCTCACAAAGTTTAGGCCTGAAAACGATGGCTTAATTCCAATAAGCAAAAAATATGCAAGAGAAATTATTAAACAAGTAGAGAAAATTCAAACCTCTCTTCAAAGAAATATTGGAACACGCTTTTGTTGGCTTGCCGACGAATGGTACTTAATAGCTGGTATTACGTTACCTAGCTACAAAACGTATGAAAATATGCCCCAAGAAGCAAATGGGGTAGGTTCAATTAGAAGTTTTCTTAAAATATTAGAAACCAAAACCAAAGCTCTTCCTAAGAAAATTAATGAAAAAAGAAAAGTTAGTTGGGTTGTTGGGAAATTAGTTTACGAGGCACTTATTCCTACAGTAGAAAAACTAAATAATATTGATGGACTTACAATTAATCTATATGGACTGCCTAGTATTTATTGGGGACAAGATCAGGTTGTAACCGGTCTTTTAACAGGTGAAGATTTAATTGCGGGCTTACAAAATAAGGATCTTGGAGAAAGTATTTACATACCATCAATAATGCTAAAAATTAATAGTGATTTATTTTTGGATGACACAAATATAACTGAAGTTTCCAATAAATTGAAAACTAATATTCACGTTCTTAATGATACAAATGATATTATAAGTTGTCTAATTGGTAAATCTAATACTCAAAAAATACTTAATTATGCTTAGGAAATTTATACGGCCACTCCTATTTTTACCTCTTTGTTTGTACATTTATTCTCATAAATCTTCAACAATTCAAGCTAAAGATAATTTTGATGAAGTGGTTTTAAAAAATAAAGAAAATACAAAATTGATCGATTACTCAGAAATAAATAGTATTATCTTAAACAATAATTTGGAATTAAAATCATTAAAAAAGTTAGTTTCCTCATCAACCTTTAATCTTTCGAGTAAAATCGCTAAAAGGTATCCTAAGTTAGATTTGCAAGCTAGTGGG
>QCUA01000009.1 GCA_003210915.1 Prochlorococcus sp. AG-676-L21
CCTCTTGAATTGTTTCATTAATCTCTTCCTCTACGTTTTTTAAATTTATTTCATCGCAGCAAGCTTCAATTACTAATAAACTGCCAAATTCACCACCATTTACATCTACATATATTGATTCAACTAGGTTACTTTCTTCCTTTAAAACTTTTACTAATCTGCTATTTCTTCCTACACAAAGTATTGATGCTAATATTTCAAAGCCGATATTCATTTTTTGATTCTTTAGGCTTGGTATACTCCATGCCATGAATATTCTAGACAATTCAATATTCTTAAAATTAATCTCTTCTCTTCCAGTGCTTGCGACTAAAATTGATTTGTTATTATTTTTTATTTGAGAAGTTTCATCAGGATCTAGATAAGAAAAGTTATTTTCTTGATATATTTCAAAAGTTTTCTCAGATAGATTTCCAGCAATTGCAATGCAAAAATTATTCTTTTTGTAAAAGCTTTTGTGAAATTTTTCTAAATCAGTTTTTTTTAATGATTTGAGATTTTTTTCTGTGCCTAATATTGTTTTGCCATATTTATTATCCTTCCATACTCTGCTTAAAAAATAATTAAAAAGTTTTTCATCAGGCTGATCATTTTGTTGTTTTATTTCATCAATGACAACACTTTTCTCTTTTTCAAATTCATGAATATTAATACTTGGAGATAAAACAATGTTTGTCAAAAGAGCCAGTGATTCTTTAAAGTTGTTTTCAGGTATTAATACATAGTAATGTGCATCATCATATCCAGTTGAAGCGTTGCTCATCCCCCCAAGAGATTCGATCTTATAATCAAATTCTCCTGGCATTAATTTATTACTACCCTTAAAAATCATATGTTCCAAAAAATGAGCTGTTCCGTCTCTATCTGATTCCTCAAATGCAGATCCTGCTTTAAACCAAAAATCTATGCATACAAGAGGTAATTCTTTATTTTCCACAAAAACGCATTTAGGTTTGCTTGAATGGTTAAAGTATCTAACTTCTCCTAGGTTCATTGAAATCCTTTCCTTATTTTAATTTTGATACTTTTTAAACTTGTTGTCTAAATCTTTAACCAAAACTAAATTAATTGATCCACTTATTTTGACTTTATTGCAAAATATAAAGGTGCAGAGGTCTAAGCTTAATGACCTCAATTGCATAGAGGTAGATCCTAAACTTTCAAGCATAATTTCCAATGTAGAAGGTAAGGAGCTATATATAGAAAATGAATTTTATAAAGCAAAAGGATTTAGAAAGTTACATATTGAAGTAGCTGAATTCTCAAAAAGTCTAAAGATTCTACATTGCGTATTTTTCCCAGACCCAAAGTATGATATCCCAATATTTGGAATGGATTTAGTTAAAGTTAATGAACTAGTTTCAGCAGCTATTGTTGATTTATCTCCTTCATCGAAGAACCAAAATTTAAAATATGATCATTTACTGTCTCATATTGATAAAAGTGTTTTTAAATCAAAAAGGGAGATTCCAACCTGGGGAAATATTTTCTCTGAAAATGTTTTTTTTGCTTCCCTAAAAAATGAGAGTGAAAAAAATGCTTTTTGTAAAATAGTTGATAATTATCTTTCTGTTTTAATTCAATTAAGTCAAAGCACTAGTCCTGATTCTGATTATGAAATAATTGAAGAAAGAATTAATTATCAAAAAAACTATTGTGTTCAGCAAATGAAAAACGAAAAAACAAGTTTAGTTTTGCTTAAATATTTTGATAAAGTATGGGTAGATGAATATATCAAAAAAGTATTATTTGATTTTTGATGTTTATAAATAATTTTAAAAATATAATCTTTTGTTTTTTGATATTTTTACCATTATCGATCGGAATAAGTTCATGTTCTCAAAATAAAAAATCAATTTCCGAATCTAATATAGAAATAACTTCTGATTTTATTCCTGTAATAGAAGCAGTTGCAGCATTAGGTCAACTTTCTCCAGCTGGGGATATTAGGAAATTAGCAGCACCAATCTCTCAATTTGGATCATCTCCTCGTTTGTCTGAACTACTAGTTAAGGAGGGTGATTTTGTCAAGGAAGGTTCAGTCCTCGCCGTTTTTGAAAATAGAAAGAAATTAGTTGCAGATCTTGAAAAAAAGAATAACCTTATCAAAACTAATATTTTAGAGATTTCATTAAAAGAAGATCAAATTAAAAGATATGAATTAGCCGTTGAAAACTCAGCATACTCATTGGTACAACTTTCTCAGAAAAAAGATGAATTGTTAAAATTACAAAAACAAAAAATAATTAATGTTGGCGATAAAAAAAACATTGAGATAGATCTTTTTAACTCTCAACTTAGAAGCCCAATTGATGGCTATATACTTGATATTAATACAAGAGTTGGAGAAAGATCTAAAAACGAAGGGATACTTGATATTGGCTCAAGTCAGAATATGGAGGCTCTTATAGAAGTCTATGAATCTGATATAAACAGAGTATTTATCTCGCAAAATGTTGAATTGAGTAGTGAAAATGGAGGCTTTAAGAAAATTCTAAAAGGGGAAGTAATAAGAATTAGCCCACAAGTAAAACAAAGAAAGGTCTTATCCACAGACCCAACAGGTGATGCGGATGCTCGTATTATTGAAGTTCTTGTAAAGCTAAATCCGGAATCTATAAAATTAGTTAAAAATTATACTGGTATGAAAGTTATTGCAAAATTCCTCCCTTGATAAATTTTTCTTTCATAAAATTTAGGAAAATCCCTTTAGCTTGGTTATTACTAACAAGACAGCCACTTAGATTAATAGTTGCTATTGCAGGAATTAGCTTCGCGGGGATTTTAATGTTTATGCAATTAGGATTTCGAGATGGATTATTTGATACAAGTGTAACCATTCATAAACTTTTAGATGCTGATCTTGTGTTGATAAGTCCAAGATCAAAAAGTTCCATAAGTATGAGTGGATTTCCAAAAAGAAGACTAATTCAAACTTTAGCTTTAGAAGACGTAGAAAAAACTGCGCCTGTTAACTTAACTTATCTTCTCTGGAGGAACCCAGAGAATCTAAAAACAAGATCTATTTTAACCTTAGGATTTAATCCTTCAGATTCTCTTTTACTAGATGATGGATTTTCAAGAAAGGCTGATAAACTTAAAAATCCAGGAAGAGTTCTTTTTGATAAACTTTCAAGACCAGAATTTGGACCTATAGAAGATTGGTTTCTTTCGGAGAAGAAAGTAGAAACCGAAGTTGCTGGTAAAAGAGTACTAGTTGAAGGCCTTGTTGAGTTAGGTCCTTCCTTTGGAGCAGATGGAAACCTCATAACAAGTAGAGAAACATATCTAAGGCTTTTCCCTGCAAATCCAAAAGGAAGTATTGAAATAGGTTTAGTGAAACTGCGAAGTGGTTCAAATCCTATTCTGGTATCTGAAATTTTAAATAAGTCTTTACCGAATGATGTTCGTGTTTTAACAAAAGATCAATTTATAGAATTTGAAAAAAATTATTGGAAAAACAGTACCGCGATTGGCTTTATATTTAGCTTAGGAGCTTTGATGGGCTTTGTAGTTGGTTGCGTTGTTGTATACCAAATACTTTATAGCGATGTTACTGATCATCTTCCTGAATATGCAACCTTGTTGGCTATGGGGTATAGACTAAAGACTTTGTTTTTTGTTGTAGCAAGAGAAGGCTTTTTATTAGCATTATTTGGCTATTTGCCTGCTTATTTTTCTGGGCAAATACTTTATTCAATTGTCCGAAATTCTACCAAATTACCCATAGTAATGGATGCCAATAAAACAATTTTAATTTTTATTTTGATCTTGGTTATGTGTATGGGTTCTGCTGGAATTGCTATGCGTAAATTGGTCGATGCAGATCCTGCTGAAATATTTTAACTAGAATTATTTATATGCCTAAAGCCATCAATAAAAAAGATAAAAATTCAAAAACTGTTTCTATAAATAATTTGAGTCATTATTATGGAATTGATGAAAATAAGAAGCAAGTACTTAATAATGTAAATTTCTTTATTGAAAAAGGAGAGTTAGTTCTTTTAAAAGGACCCTCTGGATGTGGTAAGACAACTCTTCTAACTTTAATTGGTGCATTGAGAACATGCCAAAGTGGAGATTTGACGGTTTTAAATAATCAACTAAACGGGGCTTCAAGAAAAACTAGACAAAAACTTCGAAGAAATATAGGGATGATTTTTCAGGGACATAATTTGCTTAGATGTTTAACAGCAGAACAAAATGTTCAGATGGGAGCAGATTTAATTACAAAATTAACGTACTTACAAAGAAGAGAAGTAGCAAGGAAGTGGTTATCTGCGGTTGGTTTAGAAGACCATCATAAAAAACTACCAAATGGATTGTCAGGAGGGCAGAAACAAAGGGTTGCAATTGCAAGGGCATTATCCGCGAACCCCAAACTTTTACTTGCGGATGAACCTACTTCAGCTTTAGACAGTGTTACTGGAAGAGAAATAGTTTCACTTTTACGGAAATTAGCAAAAGAGCAGAATTGTTCTGTCCTTATGGTTACTCATGATCCAAGGATTTCAGATATGGCGGACAGGATATTAAACATGGAAGATGGTAAGATATTTAATGCACTTAGTGAGCTAAGATAGTTAAAAGTAAAAAAGAATTTTTATGTCAAAGAGAAGAAATTTAAAAAAAGAAAAGCAAGACCGTAATCGTGCATATGCTAGAAAATTTAAAAAAAGAAAGCTTAGATCTGATGGTAGACCAGAAGGAAATAACGTAGCTGGAACAGCTAATAATGGGGGAGCAGCTGATTAGTAAAAATTTGGATCTTTTGTATTTTAAAATTCTGTATATTAAAAAATAAATAATATATGGTCATGAACGTAAGCATTGTTATTCCAACTTATAATAGAAAACCAATATTGGAAAAATGTCTAAAAGCCCTTGAGAAACAGAACTTAAACGAGAATATCAGTAATTATGAAGTAATAGTTGTTGATGATGGCTCTACGGATGGCACAACCTATTGGATAAAAGATAATTATGAAGTTCTCCCTCATGTGGTCTTATATGAACAAGAACATGGCGGACCTGCTCTAGGAAGAAACTTAGGTGTAATGAAATCTAAATATGAAATTATCATTTTCATCGATAGTGATCTCATTGTTTTAGATGACTTTATAGCCTGTCATGTGAATAAACTATTATTCTCTTGGAATAAAAATAATAAAAAATGCTTTACTTATGGTTCAGTTATTAATACTTCTAATTTCTCGAATCCAGAAAGTGAAAGATATAAATTAACTGATTTTTCCTTTGCATATTTTGCCACTGGAAATGTTGCTATTTCAAAAGAATTACTTTTAAGTGTTGGATTATTTGATAACTCTTTTAGCCTTTATGGGTGGGAAGATCTAGAGCTAGGAGAGAGATTAAAAAAATTAGGGACAAAATTAATTAAATGTCCAGAAGCTGTTGGATTTCATTGGCACCCCCCTTTTGATTGTGAGCAAATTGAATCACTAGTATCCCAAGAAAAAGAGAGAGCAAGGATGGCTTTAATATTTTACAAAAAACACTCAAATTTGAGAGTTAGATTTATGATTCAATTAACTCCGATTCATATTCTGCTTTGGCAAATAATTTGTTTGGGGGGATTGATAAGTATTAAAAGATTATTCCCGTTATTAAGATTTCTAATTGATTCAGGGAGAAATAGAATTGCATTAGAGATTGTTAGAATTCCACTTAATTTAATTTATGTAAAAGAACTTAGAAGATTAATTTAAATTTTAAAATTTAATCTTAAAAGATATTCTTTTAGGATTTCTGATTATTTGCTACAATATTGAAAACTAAAACCACACATCTGACTGTTTCGGGTGATTTAAATATTTAAATTTCCCGTCGGATGGAGGCTAACCCGAAACTTATTTAAACATGGCTGTTGTATCACTATCTGAAATGATGGAAGCTGGTGCTCATTTTGGGCATCAAACTAGACGTTGGAATCCCAAAATGTCTAAATATATATATTGTGCGAGAAATGGGGTTCATATTATTGATCTTGTTAAGACTGCTCTATGCATGAATAATGCTTATAAGTGGACAAGGAATGCTGCAAAAAGTGGAAAAAGATTTCTTTTTGTAGGTACGAAGAAGCAAGCATCAGATGTTGTTGCTCAAGAAGCTGTTAGATGTGGTGCTGCTTACGTGAATCAGAGATGGTTAGGAGGTATGCTTACTAACTGGACTACTATGAAAGCAAGAATAGAAAGATTGAAAGATCTTGAGAGAATGGAAAGTAGTGGGGCTATCGCTATGCGACCAAAAAAAGAAGCGGCTGTTTTGAGACGAGAACTAGAACGCTTACAGAAGTATTTAGGCGGTCTTAAAGGTATGAGAAGATTACCTGATGTAGTTGTTCTTGTCGATCAAAGAAGAGAATCTAATGCTGTTCTTGAAGCTAGAAAATTAGACATTTCTTTAGTTTCAATGTTAGATACTAATTGTGATCCTGATTTGTGTGAAGTTCCTATTCCATGCAATGATGATGCAGTGAGATCTGTTCAACTTATTTTAGGGCGACTTGCAGATGCAATTAATGAGGGAAGAAAAGGTTCTAACGATCAAAGAAAAAATTAATTTATTTTCAAACTTTAATAAAAACAAAAACATTATCTTTTTAAATGGGAAACATTACAGCAAAACTTGTTAAAGATCTTAGAGATAAGACTGGAGCAGGAATGATGGATTGCAAAAAGGCTTTAAACGAGACAGATGGAAATGTTGAAAAAGCCTTAGAATGGTTAAGGAAGAAAGGTATAGCAAGTGCAGAGAAGAAATCAGGAAGAGTTGCTGCTGAAGGTTCTATCGGTAGCTATATACATACGGGTTCAAGGGTGGGTGTTCTTTTAGAACTAAATTGTGAAACTGATTTTGTTGCTAGAGGAGATATATTTCAATCTCTTTTAAAAGACGTATCTATGCAAGTTGCTGCATGTCCAAATGTAGAGTATGTATCTATTGATCAGATACCAAAAGATATAGTCGAAAAAGAGAAACAAATAGAAATGGGCAGAGATGATTTGTCTGGTAAACCAGAAAATATTAAAGAAAAAATTGTTGAGGGAAGAATAGCCAAAAGACTAAATGAGTTGGTCTTGCTTTCTCAACCTTACATAAAAGATAGTGCACTTACAGTTGAGGATCTTGTGAAACAAGCAGCAGCTAAAATTGGTGAAAATATCAAAGTTAGACGTTTTACTAGATATACATTAGGAGAGGGTATTGAAAAAAATGAGATGGACTTTGCTGATGAAGTAGCATCTTTAAAGTCAAACTAAAAAACTTGAGCAATATTATCAAAGGTAGAAATTCAAAAGAAGTTACAATTCAGCTAAAGAGGGCTGAAATTCAAAAAAATATATTAATAAAAAATATTTATAAAGAATATGAGGCCTATTTTGATATCGTTAGAAAATCTATGCTTATCTCTGCTAAAAAAGGTATAGCTGGCATTTATTCTAATTTTTCTATTAGTGATAAAGCATTACATTCAAAAGAATTAAATATATTCTTAAACAAAAATATTAGTCTGCTTATCAATTCAAAACTTCCATTTATAACTATTGAACAACTTAAGTTAGGTGATATTAGTGATCCTACAAAACAGTTAGTAAATGCAAGTGTCTTAAAAGAATTGGTAAAACGAAAAGAATATCAAACAGTAAATATTGATTATGAGAATGAAAAAACTCCTAACGAATCCATAGAATTTGATTGCGTTAACAATTTAAATACATATGAATATTATGAAACCTTAAGTGAAGATGAAATTCCCTCTGTAAATTTAGATGAAAGTAGTTATTTAAATTCTTTTTCTAAAGAGATAAGTATTGAAAAGATTGAAGATGGGAAACGTTTAGTTAATGCTGTCCTTGAATTAATAGAAGAAAAAAGTGATAATAAATTAATTGATTATGAAAAAACAAATAATCAAGCCCATGATGTTTTTATTTCAAGTGATAATTTAAATATTTTTGAAGTTATTGATAAATCATTTAGCAATTTTTTATTAAATCTTTCATATAAGATTAACTTAGAATTATTTAAGATAAAGTTAATAAAAAAAATTATAACTGAAGAAACTTTCAAATGTTTATCAAACAATAATTATATAATTAAACATCCATTTCCTTTTGTTATTAGGTATGATTTGTATCCAGATAAGTTATCTCCAGTTTATAATAAGTCTTCTGATGTCTATTTGTTTAATATAACTAATGTTGAATTAGAATTTTATAACTTAGATCTTTCAATCTGTAGAAATAATATAAATGATTTAAAAAATAGGTTTAAATTATTAAATAAAAAGAAAAGATATTGGAAAAATAAGGAACTTGCCTTTAATAGTTCAAAGTAATTAGAATTTAAATTTATCTTGTTGATAAAGTGACTAATAATGAAGAATATATTAATTTAATTAAGGATTGGATTAGACCCCTTCAAAAAGCTCTTACTCTTGAATCAGAAAATAGATTTACTAATTTACTAGGTAAAAAACAACATTTTAATGATTATTTAAATAAGTCATTAAGTAATTTAAATAATTTGAAATTAACTAATGAATTTATTAAATTATTTGGTGAATTCTCAAGTAAATATTCTGAATATAATGACTTAGACATTAATCAAAGAAAAAGATTAGTAATTGATACTAGAAAAGGTCTACTGAAATTAGGTAAGTCTATTGATTTAAATTACTCTAATAAAAATACAGACAGTTATTATTCAAAAGTCATAGATTCTAATCTATCCTTAAACTCAGATATTGCATTAATAAAAAGTATAGGCAAGATTAATAAAAATAAGCTAAATGAATTAGGAATATATAATATAAAAGATATAATTAATTATTTTCCACGAACTTATTTAGATTATACGAATAGAGTTAAAATAATTAATTTAAAACCTGATAATTTATATACCTGTATTGCAACTATAAAAAAGTTTTACATTTATAAGAGTCCAAACAATAGTAATTTATCAATAATGAATATAGTGATATTTGATGAGACCTCCACAATAAAAGTTACGAAATTTTTTTTAGGTAAAAGATTTAGATCTTATTCATTTTTTTCTTCTCAGAAATCCCTATATATGCCAGGTACTAAATTAGCGATATCTGGTAAGGTCAAATTATCTGAGTATGGGAAAAATTTTGTAGAACCGCAGATAGAAATTTTAAATACAAATGAAGAATCTTTCAATTTCTCTGGAAAGATTATGCCTTTATATTCACTATCAGAATCATTCTCAAATTTAAGTTTTATAAAATTAATTAAAAAAGTAATTATTTATTCAAAACAATATCCAGATCTACTTAATCAAAAACAACTTAACTCGTTATCTTTAGTTTCAAAAAGTGATTCTTTAATAAATATTCATTTACCTATAAATCAGAATGCTTTGATTGAGTCAAAAAAACGATTGGTGTTCGATGAACTATTTCTATTGCAAATGAAGTTTTTATTAAGAAAAAGGAAGAAGAATAAAAAATTAACTATTCAGAAATCTATTAAAAAGAATTTTTTACTTAAAGATTTTTTAAATAAAGTTCCTTTTCAATTAACAAAATCTCAGGAAAAAGTACTTGATGAAATTAAATCTGATTTGTCAGATTTAACACCTATGTCGAGACTACTACAAGGAGATGTTGGCAGTGGTAAAACTATTATTGCAATCGCATCTCTTTTAATTGAACTTGAAAAAGATCAACAAGGTGCATTAATGGTTCCTACTGAAGTACTTGCCTCACAGCACTATAAAAATTTAATACAATTCTTGAATCCACTTTTAGTTTCTGTAGAACTTCTTACAGGTAATACCCCACAGAAAAAAAGAAAAGAAATACTTACAAATTTAAAAAATGGAATGGTGGATATTCTCGTAGGTACACATGCATTATTTGAAGATAAAGTTGTTTTTAATTCATTAGGGATGGTAGTCATAGATGAACAGCATAGGTTTGGTGTTACACAAAGAAATCGATTACTTAACAAAGGAGATAATACTAATTTGTTATCCATGACTGCTACTCCCATACCTAGGACTCTCGCTTTGTCACTATATGGTGATTTAGATATTAGTCAGATTACAGAACTTCCCCCAGGAAGAGTCCCAATAACAACAAAAATTATTTCAGAAGAAGAGTTAAATATACTTTTTAAACGTGTTGAGAATGAGATAGATAACGGGAAGCAAGCTTATGTAATTTTGCCATTAATTGAAGATTCTGAAAAAATGAATTTAAGTTCTGCAAAAAAGATTTTTAAATATTTATCAGAGGAAATTTTTTTAAAAAATAAGGTTGGACTTTTACATGGAAAATTAAATTCTGAAGAAAAGAATAATGTCATTAATTCTTTTGTTAATAATGAAGTAAATATATTGGTTTCTACCACAGTTATTGAGGTAGGAATTGATGTACCTAATGCTTCAATTATGATTATTTATAATTCAGAAAGATTTGGTTTGTCTCAATTACACCAGTTACGAGGGAGAGTTGGGAGAGGATCCCATAAATCATTTTGTTACTTAGTAACTTCTGAAAATAATGGATTAGAAAATAAAAGGCTAAGTGTTTTAGAAAAATCTAATGATGGTTTTTATATCGCGGAAAAAGACTTGGAACTTAGAGGCCCCGGCCAAATCTTGGGATATAAGCAGTCGGGATTACCCGATTTTGTATTGGATAACTTACCAAATAATAAAGTTTTAATTGAAAAGGCTAGGGAAGAGGCTCAGAGGGTAATAAATGAAGATCCTGACTTAAAAAAAAATATTTTATTAAAAGATTTGCTAATCGACAATTCTGACAATAAATTTATTCATGACTTCTTAAATTAAAACTTTTAATTGTCAATTTTTAAATATATGCAAATATAAAATTAATAGACAAAGTTCATTGAAAATTTGGAATGAGATCCCAATTAAGGAGAATAAAGATAAATTAATTTCAATACCAAGTTGTTTTAAATTTATTAGTCCACATCCTTACTATGATCTAGGTGCTCCTTATAAGGAAAAAAAGTCCATTTGGAAATTAAGAGAAGAAGTTGTAAAGAGATTAATAAAAGTAAATAACTTTTTAAAATTAAAAAATAATAGTTTATCCCTTTTGATTTATGACAGTTGGCGACCTATCGAAGTTCAAAAATTTATGTTCAATAGAGCTTTTATTTTGGAATGTGAAAGGCTAGATATTGATGCTTCTGAAAAAGATATGGACCGATATCCCATAGTTAAAAAAAATGTTGAGAAATTTTGGGCTTATCCTTCGTTCGATGACAGATATCCACCACCACATTCAACTGGGGGTGCTTTAGATATCACTTTAGCCGATAAGTATGGAAATATTATATATATGGGAAGTAATATTGATCAGATGGATGATAAATCAAAACCAGATTTTTATAATAATATTGATAATTTGGATGCAATAATCTGGAATGATAGAAGAAAGTTACTAAAAGAAATTATGATTAAATTTGAATTTGTTCAGCATCCAAATGAGTGGTGGCATTTTAGTTATGGAGATCAACTATGGGCTTGGAAGAATAAAAAGCCTAATGCTTTGTATGGGAAAATATGATTTTTAATTTATCTCGCATAGTAAATTTGTAATGAAAGATTCCTTTTGATTGTTAATAAAATCTCCAAAATCTTTTTCGGCGCTGCTTTTTTTCCAAAATTCTAATAAAGGTTGAATGGTTTTTTCTAAATCATCAAGTTCCATTCTTTGCAAATATGGTTTAGCTAATCTTTGAAGGTTTTTACTTCCCCCTAACCATAGTTGATATTTATTCTGCCCACTCCCAACAAGAGCTAATTCTGCCATATAAGGTCTTGTACATCCATTAGGACATCCTGTCATTCTAAATAATATTGTCTTTTCTATATTCATATCAGTTAATAGGTTTTCTATTCTAGTTAGAACTTCAGGTAAAATTCTTTCAGCTTCGGTCATGGCTAGACCGCAAAGAGGGAGTGCTGGACAAGCTAAAGCATGTCTTTGAATTTCATTGATATCATTAAGATTGTCATATCCGATCTTTTTTAAGGCCTTTTTAATTTTGCTTTTGTTTTTATTAGGAATATTACAAAGCAAAATATCTTGATTAGGAGTAAGTCTTAAATTAAGGTCATTTTCTTCAACAAGATCTCTTATTAATGATTTTTTCTTTCCAGAAAGCCTTCCTGATAATAAAGGGAGTCCAACAAAAAAATAATCTTCATTTTGTTTATGCCAACCTAGATAATCAATTAATTTATTCTCGGGTTCTTTTCTTAAAGGCTTAATTTCTTTTCTAAAGTATTTATCTAAAAGCATTTTTTTGAACCATTTAATACCTTTTCTATGCAAAAGGTATTTCATTCTGGAATTTTTCCTTGATTTCCTATCTCCATAATCTCTTTGAATGGCAACGATACTTTGAATTAGTTCATATGTGTCTTCTTTTTCAACATAACCAAGTGGATCTGCAATTCTTGCAAAAGTCTCTTCATTATTATGAGTTCGCCCCATTCCTCCACCGATATAAAAATTACATCCTTCGAAGTCACCTTCTTTTGAGGTAAATGCAACTATTCCAATATCATTAGTGAGGAGATCAACTGAATTATCGCCTGGAACGGTAACTGCACACTTAAACTTTCTCGGAAGGTATGTAGATCCATATAGAGGTTCTTGTTTTGTCCCGCTAAAAACATTCTCTTTAAATTGTAATTTCCTATTCTCTTCAATCTCTTTATCTGGTTTTATTGTATATTCCAAATCGCCGTCAGCCCATAGCTCCAAAAAGGTTCCTTGTCCGGCTACTGGAGTTAAAAGATCGGCAACTTTTACTGCTAAAGTTCTTGCGGTTATGTATTCTGATGTTTCAAAAGGTGCAGCTGGAGCCATTACATTTCTATTTATGTCCCCACACGCGGCTAAAGTTGATCCCATTGAACTTACAATAGATTTGATCACTTCCTTTAAGTTATCTTTTCTTATCCCATGCATTTGGAAGGCTTGTCTAGTAGTTACCCTCAGTGTGCCGTTCCCAAGTTTGTCAGATAATTCATCTAAAGATAAAAATAACTTACCTGGTATTTCTCCTCCTGGACTTCTTAACCTAAGCATCATCTGCCAATCTTTACTTTTTCCAGGTTTCCTGTTCTCCCTATTATCTTGTTGATAACTCCCATGGAATTTCAATAACTGAACAGCATCATTAGTAAAATGATCGCTTTCATTTTTTAATTCGCTTGCAAGTGGTTCCTTTAGAAAATCACTACCTTTCTTGAAATCTTCAAATTTAGATACTTCGAGACCATTTGCTAAACAAACTGTCTCTTGCTTAACAAGTTCTTTTTTCTTTTTTACTTTTTCGACCTTGATCAAGGGACCAAAACATATCTCTTTTTATACATTAGCGAAAAGCTTATTTAACTGGTAGTAAATTATAGTTGTAATAGCTATAAATTATTCTTGTCTAAATATTTACTTGAGATAGGAACAGAAGAGTTACCAGCAAAATTTTCTCATTCTGTAATAAAACAAATTAACTCTCTTATAGAATTTGAATTTGATAAGAAACTTATCAAATTCAATAATATTATTTGCACCTCCACACCAAGAAGAATAGTTTTATTTCTAGATGGATTAGTTGATCAGGCAGATGATAAGACGGTAATAAGAAAAGGTCCAAAAGCTACTTCTGCATTTCTTAATGGCGTACCAACTAATGCTGCTATAGGTTTTGCAAATAGTTTAGGGATTAATATAGATGACTTAGAAATAAGAGAAACAGAAAAGGGTGAGTTTGTATTTGGAACAAAAATTGAGAAAGGAGAATCTACAAGATCTTCTTTATCTTCAATAATTCCTAAAGTATTAAAAAATTTGCAAGGCCCCCGATTTATGAAATGGGGATATGGCAGCTTTAAATTTTCAAGACCCATTAGATGGATAGTCTCACTTTACAACGACGAAATTCTTGATTTTGTTTTTGATGAATGTGATCCTAAGATTTCAATAGGCAACAAATCAAAGAGTCATAGATTAATTAATAAAGTTATTGAAATTCATTCTCCAGATAAATATTTTGAATTAATTGCTAAGAGTGGAGTTTTTGTAAAAAGAGAAGAAAGAAAAGAAAAAATTGTTAATCTCATAAATCATGAATCTCAATTGGTAAATTTAGAGCCTGATCTATCTGATGATTTACTTAACGAATTAACTGATTTAGTTGAATCTCCTAATTTAATAACTAGTAACTTCGATAAGCAATTTCTTAATTTGCCTGTTGAAGTTCTTTCAACGGTAATGAAAAATCACCAAAGATATATTCCTCTTCTAAAAAAAGGTAGAACATTTTCTAAATTAGATTTGAGTTCTGAAAAAGTTATAAGTACAAATTTCTTTGTCTTATCTAATGGTCTTAGAGAATCTAATAATATTATTTCTAAGGGAAATGAAAAAGTATTAAGGGCTAGATTCTCTGATGCGAAGTTTTTTGTAGAAAGTGATAAAAATGTTTCTTCTAAAGAAAGGAATGAAAAACTTAAAACGGTTTCTTATTTGAAAGGGATGGGTAATGTTTCTCAGAGAGTAAAACGAATTGAGGATACATCAGAAAAGATACTTAATTATTTAAATGATCAATCTTTAGACAGTGAAAAAACCAAGGAAGCTGCAAAATACTGTAAAAACGATTTGTGTAGTGAAATTGTTTACGAATTTCCTGAATTGCAAGGGATAATGGGGGGTAAATACTTACGAAATGAAGGTTTTAGCAAAGAAATTTGTATAGCTGTAGCTGAACATTATTTGCCAGGTTTTTATAAAGATGATTTACCTTCTACAAAATATGGAGCTATTATTTCCATCTCTGACAAAATAGAAACTTTAATAAGTATATTTATATCTGGGAAAAGACCAAGTGGTTCCTCTGACCCTTATGCACTTAGAAGAAGTTTAAATGGGGTTATTCTAATTATTTGGCAATTCGAATTTGATTTAGATCTTGAAAATATTTTTGAGGAACTTCTTGAATATTGGAAAATTTCATTACCAAAATTGAAATTCGAGAAAGAAAAAGTTTTAAATGACTTAATTGAATTTACTAATCAAAGAATTGTTAGCCATCTTGATGAACTATCAATAAGTAAAGATCTAATTAAAGCTACTTGTTATATTGATTCATCATCTGAAAAGAAGATAATGAATATTTTTGATTTAAAAAATAGAATTAATACTATTAACCAACTTAAAGGAAAACCAGATTTTTCTAAAATTCAAAAAGTTATCTCGAGAGTTAGTAAATTAGCTGAAAGTGGAGATCTGAAAACAACCATTTTTTCATGCAAAAATTATGTAAATTCAGATTTATTTGAAAAAGAATGCGAAAATAAGGTATTTGAATTTATCAAAGAATTAGAAGAAATTATTAAATTACCTAATTGGAATTATTCTCAACTATTTAAACTATTTGAGATTAATTCTAAAAATCTTGATGAACTTTTTGATAATGAGAGGGGTGTTCTGATAATGGCAGAAAACCCTGAAATTAGAAATAATCGTCTCAATTTATTAGGTTTGGTAAGGAACTACTCTTTAAAAATTGCTGATTTTACCCTTTTTAACTCTTAACTTTAATTCCACCTTTAATTGAATAGTTCTTTAACATTTTTTCTACTTCTTTTTCTTCTCTTACAGCACTTTTAACTGGTTTGTACTTTAATGGTGCTAGAGCTTTTCCTCTTAAAATTGATCCAAGAGTAAGCATGGTAAGTTTAATTTGCTGGAGGGGTTTCATCGCAACCACTCGTTTGTACAGGTAACTATCAAAAGTTAATCTTTGAACGTCCATATCATCACACATTTCTACAAAAGCTTCTCTAGCAGAATCATTCCTATAAAAAATATTTTGAAGAATTTCTAGTACCTTGTAGGTTGTTCCATATTTTTTGTCCCATTTTTTTAAATAATTTTTTAAATCTTTTTCTGATGGAATTTCTTGCCCATTTTTTGAAGCTTCAACGATTTCTTCAGCACACATTCTCCCACTTTTCGCAGCAAAATAAATACCTTCTCCAGAACTCTTTGTGACATATCCAGCTGCATCACCTACCAAAGCCATTCTTCCTACAACTCTTCGAGGTCTTGGATGCTCAGGAATAGGATGTGCTTCAACTTTTATAACTTCACCATTCACAAGCCTTTTTTTTGCTCTATTCCTTACTCCTTCTTGAAGTCCTTTTATTAGGGATTGGTTTTTTTGCATTGTGCCTGTCCCTACTGCGACATGATCATATTTAGGAAATACCCAACCATAAAAATCAGGAGAAACATCTGTTCCTACATACATCTCAGCGAGATCTTCGTAGTAACTCATTTCTTCTTTAGGCAATTTAATTCTTTCTTGGAATGCAATTGCTACTTTGTAATCGCCAGCATCCATAGCTTTAGCAACTCTGCTGTTGGCGCCGTCAGCTCCAATTAAGAGATCTACAGTTAAATCTTTAAGTTCTCCTTTCTTGTCTCCAGAAGAATAATCTGAATATGAAAGTTTGTATGGACCTTGATTATCATTCCCAGTATCAATTGAAGTAACTAATCCATTAATTAATGTTGCCCCAAGTTCAGAAGCTCTGTTTCTCATAAATGCATCCATTACCTCTCTTCTGCACATTCCTATATATTCATTATCACTTTTGCCATAGACATTATCTAAGCTAATATCAACTTCTCTATTAGAGGGAGATATCATTTTCATATGTCTTACTTTTCTATCTATAATAGTTTCTGGTAAGTCAAATTCCTCAACCATACAAAGAGGAATGGCTCCTCCACAAGGTTTTGCATTATCTAATTTTCTTTCAAAAAGCCAAGTTTTTATACCAGATTTAGCAAGTATTTCAGCAGCACATGAACCACTTGGCCCTCCACCGATAACAGCAACTCTCAACATATCAAAAAAAAATTTGTATCCTATTAAAAAACTACATCAATTTTCTTACTAAAAGTGCATTTCGTAAATTAATAGTTAATATCGAAATATCTTTGGAATTAATAATTTTATATTGAAAAAAAAGAATCCTATAAATGAAGATATTGAGATACACGTTGCTGAGAGAATAACCTTAAATGAAAATAATTTTAAATTTAAAAAATATTATTTATTTATAGCTTTTTTTCTAATATTTTTATTACCTTTTATTGGCTTGGAAATTATTAGTAATTCTAAATTAAATCTCTCTGGAGTTAATAATGCTAAAAAATTTGTAAATAATGATTTTAGTATTTTGGGCCATTTACCCTATAAGGAAATTTCAAAAGAAAAATTGGTTTCTATTGAACCTAATATTGAAGTTCATATTGATATGAGTGAATCTCTTCTTAAAATGAGGGAGGATGCTATAAAAGATGGAATATATTTGGTATTCCTTAGTGGTTATAGATCAATAAATTTGCAAAAAGAAATTTTTTATTCATTAAAATCTATGAGAAATCAGATTGCTGCTGAGAGGGCTAAGGTCTCAGCACCTCCTGGATATTCTGAACACAGTACTGGCTTTGCTATTGATATTGGAGATGCTGATAAAAGAGAAACAGACTTTGAAGTTCAATTTGAGAACACGGATGCTTTTAGATGGCTTAAAAAAAATGCAGCTAAGTACCACTTCAAATTATCTTTCACACAACATAATAAAAATGTTGATTATGAGCCTTGGCACTGGAGATATGAGGGATCTATTGAAGCACTTAAAGTTTTTGAAGCATCAAATAGGAATTTGAAAAAGCTACAAAATTGAAACACTAATAACAATTTTTTATATGATTTTCAAAGTCTTTTGGGCAAATCTTTCAGAATAAGCATTCTTTGAGTTAGCCTTAATATATTAATTATTGGTTTGCAAGTTTTTAGATGTCAGCTTCTATTAAAGAAATAAGAAATGTAGCAATTATAGCCCATGTAGATCATGGAAAAACAACCCTAGTCGATGCATTATTATCTCAATCTGGAATATTTAGAGATAACGAAGTAGTTCCAACTTGTGTAATGGACTCTAATGATCTCGAGAGAGAAAGAGGTATAACAATACTTTCAAAAAATACGGCTGTTAATTATAAAAACACGAGAATCAATATTATCGATACACCTGGACATGCTGACTTCGGAGGAGAGGTTGAGAGGGTTTTGGGCATGGTTGATGGTTGTTTATTAATCGTTGATGCTAATGAGGGTCCAATGCCACAAACAAGGTTTGTATTAAAAAAAGCTTTAGAAAAAGGTCTTAGGCCTATAGTTTTTGTAAATAAAATTGATAGGCCTAGAGTAGTCCCAGAAATTGCGGTGGATAAAGTTCTTGATTTATTCCTTGAATTAGGTGCAGATGATGATCAATGTGATTTTCCTTATTTATTCGGTAGTGGATTATCTGGTTTCGCAAAAGAAGAAATGGAATCTAATAATGATAATATGATGCCCCTTTTTGAAGCTATTCTTAGGCATGTTCCACCACCTGTAGGGGATCTAAATAAGCCTCTGCAGCTTCAAATTACAACTTTGGATTATTCTGATTTCTTAGGAAGAATTGTGATTGGAAAGATTCACAATGGAACTATAAAAAATGGCCAACAAGCAAGCCTAATAAAAGAAAGTGGTAAAACTATCAAGGGTAAAGTAAGTAAACTTTTAGGATTCGAAGGATTACAAAGAATTGATATTAATGAGGCCTTTGCAGGAGATATTGTTGCAGTTTCAGGTTTTGATGATGTAAATATTGGAGAGACGATTGCTTGTCCTGATTCTCCTCATCCACTTCCTTTAATTAAAGTTGATGAACCTACACTAAACATGACATTTGTTGTGAATGATTCTCCATTCGCGGGTAAAGAAGGGAAATTCGTTACGAGCAGACAATTAAAAAATAGATTAGAGAGGGAATTATTAACTAACGTAGCCCTAAGAGTTGAAGAAACCGATTCTCCAGATAGATTTTCTGTCTCTGGGAGAGGTGAGCTTCATTTAGGGATTTTAATTGAAACAATGAGAAGAGAAGGTTTTGAATTCCAAATCTCGCAACCACAAGTTATTTTTAGAGAAATTGATGATGTTCAATGCGAACCCATAGAAACATTAGTCTTAGATGTTCCAGAAGTAGCTGTCGGCTCTTGCATTGAAAAACTGGGATCAAGAAAAGCTGAGATGAAAAACATGCAGACAAGTTCAGATGGAAGAACCCAGTTAGAATTTCTTGTACCATCAAGAGGACTTATAGGCTTTCGTGGTGAATTTGTTCGAATAACTAGAGGTGAAGGAATTATGAGTCACTCTTTTTATGAATATAAACCTAAAGCTGGAGATTTTGAAACGAGAAGAAATGGTGTACTTATTTCTTTTGAAGAGGGTGTCGCTACTTTCTATGCTTTAAAAAATGCAGAAGATAGAGGTGTTTATTTTATCAAACCAGGAGTGAAAGTTTATAAAGGTATGATTATTGGCGAGAATAATAGGTCACAAGATTTAGAGTTAAATATCTGTAAAACAAAGCAATTAACTAATATGAGATCTGCTGGAGCAGAAGAGTTAGATACTTTACAATCTCCTGTTGATATTACACTCGAGCGAGCTCTTGAATATATAGGTCCTGATGAAATGTTAGAGGTGACGCCGGATTCTATAAGAATGAGGAAATTAAATAAGAAGAAGGCAATGAAAAAATAAAATATTATGAGAGAAGAAGATATTAAAAGTTTTGAGGATGCTTTTTTTGATGCTTTAAATCTCTTTAATAATCAAAAATGGTATGAAGCTCATGATGCCTTTGAGGACATATGGAATACTCTTGAAGGAGATGAGAGACAAATAATACAAGGCATACTTCAAGTATCTGTCTCTCAATTTCATTTAAGTAAAGGGAATCTAAATGGAGCGACTATATTATTGGGAGAAGGCTTAGGTAGGATAAAAAACAGAACTAATATTGATTTAGGAATAGATCTCGTATCTTTTTGCAAATGTCTTGATGAATTATTAAGAAAACTTCAATATAAAGAGGAATTAACTAAAAATGATAAACCTTACCTACTGATAAAAGAGCAAAATGAATTTTGAAATAAAAAACGTATTTCTGACTATCGAAGGAAAATCCATAGTTAATGATGTGTCAATAAAGGTTTGCCCAGGCGAAATTGTAGGTTTAATGGGACCAAATGGTGCAGGTAAAACATCTACTTTTAATCTTGCGGTTGGCAATTTAAAACCTGATAAGGGAGATATATTAATGAATAGCAAATCTATAAAAAATTTACCTTTGCCTAGTAGAGCAAAACTTGGTTTAGGATATTTAACTCAAGAAGCAAGTATCTTTAGAGATCTAACAGTTAAAGAAAATATTGACTTAGCATTAGATAATTCATTTTCTAGTAGAGCAATAGTAAGAAATAAGAGAGAAAAAATAATTAATGAATTTAATCTGAATAAAGTTGTTGATAATTATGGTTATCAATTATCAGGAGGGGAGAGAAGACGGTGTGAAATAGCAAGAGCTCTATCAGTTGGTAGACAAGGACCTAAATATTTACTTTTGGATGAACCTTTTGCAGGGATCGACCCCTTAGCTGTAAATGATTTAAAAAAACTTATTATTAAACTTAGTGATAATGGAATGGGAATTCTTATAACAGATCATAATGTAAGAGAGACTTTATTAATTACAAGTAAATCTTATGTTTTAAGTGAAGGAAAGATACTTGCGCATGGATCATCTGATGAACTTGCAAATAATCAAATAGTGAAAAAGTTTTATTTGGGGGATGATTTTCAGCTTTAAGTACTTAATTAAGAAATAAATTTAAATTAAAATAATTGATAAAATCATGAATTTTTTATTTTTTTTATTATTTTATAATTAAGTAAACTTATACAGTTTTATATTGTACTAATGATATTTGATGGTTTTATCAAAAATTTTATTTACGATCCAGTATCTTCTATAGGCATTTTAATTTTTTATTTTTTATTAATTAATTTGCCTATTTCTCTAATAGCGTTATTTAATAAAAAATCCTCTTCTTATGTGCGACTAATTACAATCTTAATTAATCTCTTTATAGCTTTACAGCTTATTTCAAGATGGATAATCTCTGGACATTTCCCAATAAGTAATTTATATGAATCTCTTTATTTCTTAGTTTGGGGCATAACTTTAGGTCAATTATTAATTGAGAAAGAATACTCGACTCCGATAATCCCGGCAATAGCTATACCTATTGAACTTTTAACTATAGCTTTTGCTTGCTTTGTTTTGCCTGAAGATTTAAAGCTATCATCTAATCTTGTCCCAGCATTAAGATCAAGTTGGTTAGTTATGCATGTAAGCGTAGTCATGCTAAGTTATGCCGCCCTTATCATTGGCTCTTTACTATCAGCTTCTGTACTCTTTATCAATAATAGTCAACCTCTTCAACTTAGAAGTAGTTCTATGGGTGTAGGCGGTTTCAAAATATCTAATTCATACTCGACCAACAATGTCATTGAGCCTATAAATTTTTCTCATTCTGAGGAATTAGATACTCTTAGTTATCGATCTATATTAGTAGGATTTGTTCTTCTCACTCTTGGCTTAATTACTGGAGCTATCTGGGCTAATGAAGCTTGGGGAACTTGGTGGAGTTGGGATCCTAAGGAGACTTGGGCTTTCATTTCTTGGTTATTTTATGCTGCCTATTTGCATATGAGAATAAGTAGGGGTTGGCAAGGTAGAAGACCAGCATTACTTGCTACTACTGGCTTTTTTGTCGTATTAATATGTTACATCGGAGTAAATTTCTTAGGTGTAGGTTTGCACAGTTATGGTTGGATATTTGGAATATTTAATTTGTTTTAAATTCCAGTTATTAAGGCTCTGAAATTATCTTTCCATTTTGCGCATCTAGAGCAACTGACCTTAATTCATCACAACCCTCTTTTAATGTTGGATAAGCAAACATCCCACTTCCTGCAATAAAACAATTAGCACCAGCTTCTGCACATTGCGAAATGGTCCAATTTGCTTTTATTCCGCCATCAACTTCAATATCTACATTTAAATTCTTTTCAATTACGAAGTGTCTAATTTTTCTTATTTTATTTAACATCGTTGGTATGTAAGCTTGTCCACCAAATCCTGGATTAACGGTCATTACTAAGACATGATCAACCATATCCATAATGTTTTCAATCATTTCAAATGGCGTATGAGGATTTAATGCAACCGATGGTGATCCTCCAAGATCTCTTATCTTTCCAAGAACTCTATGAAGGTGAACATTAGCTTCAGCATGAGCTATGACAACTCCAGGCTCTCCATTAGGACCTTTGGTAGCTTTTACATATGCCTCAAGCATGGTCTCACAATTATATTGGCTTACCATTAATTGAGTCTCAAAAGGAACTTCGCAATATTTTCTACATGCAGCAATCATTTCAGGACCAAATGTAAGATTTGGTACAAAATTTCCATCCATGACATCAAATTGAATACGGTCTACACCTGCTTCTTCAAGATCTTTAACGCATGCCCCCATATTTGCCCAGTCTGCTGGTAGTACGGAAGGAATTATTTGAATTGGTCGATTAACACCTACTGAATTTTTAGAGTTAGTTTCGGGCATTTTATTTTTAAAATATTTAATAAAGATACTATATTTGGTTGCTTATTCCTAATTTCAAGTCACGGCCTGATAAAGTAACACCTGCAAAGAGTTAAAAAAAACTAATAAGCAAATTAATTCTTATAAAAAAGGCATTTTTTATGAGAGTATGTTTTAAACCTCTTAGAAAATCTTTTAAAATTTAATTGTGAATCAAACTTTAATTCAAGAAATTCTCGAAGTAGTCGAGCAAGCCGCAATCGCATCAGCAAAACTTACAGGTCTAGGTCAGAAAGACGAAGCTGATGCAGCTGCTGTTGAAGCAATGAGGTTGCGTATGGGCAAAATTGAGATGAAAGGAAAAATTGTAATAGGTGAAGGTGAACGTGACGAAGCACCAATGTTATATATAGGGGAAGAGGTAGGTAGTGGAAACGGTCCAGGGGTTGACTTTGCTGTAGACCCTTGTGAAGGAACTAATCTATGTGCTAACAACCAACGAGGATCCATGGCAGTATTAGCTGCTTCCGACACTGGGGGGGCTTTTCAATGCACCAGATTTTTATATGAATAAATTGGCAGCACCTCCAGCGGCAAAAGGAAAGGTAGATATAAGGAAGTCAGCTACTGAGAATTTAAAAATTTTAAGTAATTGCTTAGATCTAGCGATTGATGAACTTACTGTAGTAGTTATGGATAGAGCAAGACATAAAGGTTTGATCAAGGAGATTCGAGAATGTGGAGCAAAAATTCAACCAATTTCTGATGGAGACGTTCAAGCTGCAATTGCTTGCGGATTTGCTGGTACAGGGACTCATTGCTTAATGGGTATTGGAGCAGCTCCAGAAGGTGTTATATCTGCCGCTGCAATGAGAGCTCTTGGTGGACATTTTCAAGGACAGTTAGTTTATGACCCTGCAATTGCGCAAACTTCTGAATGGGCTGACTATACAAAAGAAGGAAATATAAAACGTTTAAATGAAATGGGAATTACTGATATTGACAAAATCTATGAGGCCAATGAACTTGCATCAGGAGAAAATGTGATCTTTGCGGGAAGTGGAATTACTGATGGATTATTATTTGATGGAGTCAAATTTGAAAAAGACTGTACTAGAACCAGTAGCCTTGTAATAAGTACATTGGATAGTACTTGTCGATTTACAAATACAATACACATGAAAGATGGTGCTAAAAGTATTAGCCTTTAATATTTCAATTTAATTTTATGCATATTGTTGTCGTCGGACTAAGTCATCGCACGGCACCTGTCGAAGTGCGTGAGAAGTTAAGTATTCCTGATCAATCGATTTCAGAATCATTAAAAACTCTGAGTATCAATTCCGATATTTTAGAAGTTTCTATTTTAAGTACTTGTAATAGGTTAGAAATATACGCTCTTGTTAAAGAGATAAATATTGGTATTTCATCTATTAAAGAATTTTTAACAGATTACTCGAGCGTAAATTTTGAAGACCTAAATCCTCATCTTTTTGATTTTAGACAAGAAGAAGCTGTTTTACATTTAATGAAAGTCTCAGCTGGATTAGATAGCCTCGTTTTGGGCGAAGGTCAAATACTCTCGCAAGTTAAAAAAATGATGAGATTAGGTCAGGAGAATCAATCTACCGGTCCAATTCTTAATAGGTTATTAAGTCAATCAGTTAGTGCCGGGAAGAAAGTTAGATCTGAAACTAATTTAGGAACTGGCGCTGTATCAATTAGCTCAGCCGCTGTTGAACTCGCTCAATTAAAAATTGGACAGGATCATGGTGTTGATGGGCTCGTTAGTTTGAAATCTGAAAGAGTTCTAGTCGTTGGCGCTGGACGGATGAGTAGACTTTTAATAACTCATTTGAAATCCAAAGGATGTAATAAGCTCACTCTTTTAAATAGAAATATTGATAGAGCCGTTAATCTTGCAGGAGATTTCCCAGATCTTGAAATAAATTGCAAGAGTTTAAATGAATTGGATCAAAATATATCTTTATCCTCTCTTGTCTTTACTAGTACTGCCTCTGAAAAACCTTTTATTGATTTAGCAAGAGTTGAAAATATTAGTTTAAATAACAAACTTAAATTTATTGATATAGGTGTTCCAAGAAATATATCAAATGATGTTAAACATCATGCCTCTATCGAGTCTTTTGATGTAGATGACTTGGAAGAAGTTGTTTCAAGAAATCAAGAATTTAGACAAAAAATAGCAAAAGAGGCTGAATCTTTAGTTAAAGATGAAAGAATCATTTTTTTGGAGTGGTGGGCTAGTTTGGAAGCAGTTCCAGTAATAAATAAATTAAGATCTGATTTGGAGTTAATAAGAAAAGAAGAGTTACAAAAAGCACTAAGTAGAATGGGACCTGATTTTTCTGCTCGAGAAAGGAAAGTTGTAGAGGCTTTAACTAAAGGGATTATTAATAAGATTCTTCACACACCAGTCACTAAATTGAGAAGTCCTCAGTCAAGAGATGAAAGACAAGCATCATTAAAAATCGTTGAAAAATTGTTTTCTTTGGTAGATGATGAATAAAATTTTTAAAAATAACTGACTTTATATTAAGTTTTTCATTAGATTTTTCTTAATACCTTTGTAAAGTGGCCATTTCCATTTTTAAATTTGCACATAATCAGTTAATTTTAATAGTTGAGTATACCTCCATTAAATTGAATGAAGCGTGTGTTGGCAATCATCCTCGGAGGAGGAAAAGGTTCTAGGCTTTATCCCTTAACAAAAATGAGGGCTAAACCTGCAGTTCCTTTAGCAGGTAAATATCGTTTGATTGATATCCCAATTAGTAATTGTATTAATTCTGGGATTAATAAAATGTACGTTTTAACTCAGTTTAATAGTGCTTCTCTTAACAGACATATTGGTAGAACCTACAATTTAAGTGCTCCTTTTGGGCAAGGATTTGTGGAGGTACTAGCTGCTCAGCAAACTCCTGATAGTCCAAAGTGGTTTGAAGGTACTGCTGATGCAGTAAGAAAATATCAATGGTTGTTTCAAGAGTGGGATGTGGACGAATATTTAATATTGTCTGGTGATCAGCTCTATAGAATGGACTATAGTTTATTTGTTCAACACCATAGAGATAATAAAGCTGATTTAACAGTAGCTGCCTTACCTGTTGATGAATCTCAGGCTGAAGGTTTTGGGCTTATGAGAACAGATGATTTGGGTAATATTAAAGAATTTAGTGAAAAGCCAACTGGTGAAAAATTAAAATCAATGGCGGTTGATACCTCTAAGTTCGGATTAACCAAGGAATCGGCATCAGAGAAACCGTATCTTGCCTCTATGGGCATTTATGTTTTTAGTAGAAAGACACTTTTTGATCTCTTAAATAAGTTCCCTAGTTATACAGATTTTGGTAAAGATATAATCCCTGAGGCATTAAGTAGAGGGGATACTTTAAAGAGTTATGTTTTTGATGATTATTGGGAAGATATAGGAACTATAGGAGCATTTTTTGAATCAAACCTAGCATTAACACAACAACCAAAACCTCCGTTTAGTTTTTATGATGAAAAATTTCCTATATATACTAGGCCTAGATATCTTCCTCCATCAAAACTTGTAGATGCTCAAATTACTGATTCAATAGTTTGTGAAGGAACTATTTTGAAATCTTGTAGCATCTTGCATTGTGTCTTAGGGGTGAGAAGTAGAATTGAAAGTGATTCTGTTATTGAAGATACTCTTGTAATGGGATCTGATTTTTTTGAATCGCTAGAAGAGAGGATTGAATTAAGAAAAGGTGGTGGTACTCCTCTTGGAGTAGGAGAAGGTTCAACTATAAAAAGGGCAATTCTTGATAAGAATGCAAGAATTGGAGATAATGTGGTGATAGTAAATAAGGATAGAGTAGAAGAAGCAGATAAACCAGATCTAGGATTTTATATAAGAAATGGAATTGTTGTTGTAGTTAAAAATGCAACTATTGCTAACGGAACAATTATTTAATTTGGTTTTTCGATCATTTTTCGCTGACATAAGTAATGTTTTTTAAGCAATTTCTCTAAGTTGCATGCAATATATATTTATTGCGTTTTTTAATTTTTATGCCCAAGGCACATTTTGGTTTAATCGGTCTTGGAGTTATGGGGGAGAATTTAGTTCTTAATGCAGAAAGGAACGGATTTTCTAGTGTAGTTTTTAATAGAACCTATTCAAAAACTCAAGAATTCTTAGAAGGTAGAGGTTTAGGAAAGAATGTAGAAGGAGCTAAAACACTTCAAGAATTTGTGAATAAGCTTGAGAGACCAAGAAGAATTTTAATGATGGTTAAAGCCGGGGCAGCTACAGATGCTGTTATTGATAATATTTCTGAATATCTTGAAGAAGGTGATTTATTAATTGATGGAGGGAATTCTCAGTTTAAAGATACTGAAAGACGAGTTGCGACTCTTGAAAGTAAAAGCTTTGGATATATAGGAATGGGTGTCTCTGGAGGGGCTAAAGGAGCCTTGGAGGGGCCAAGTATGATGCCTGGCGGAACTAAAGCCTCTTATGACGCTATAGAAAGTTTATTGACTAAAATGGCTGCGAAAGTAGAAGACGGTCCTTGTGTAGCTTATGTTGGACCCGGTGGTTCAGGCCACTTCGTTAAAACTGTTCATAATGGTATTGAATATGGCATTGAGCAAATTCTTGCAGAAGCTTATGACCTTATGAAAAGAGTCAAAAATATGAATGGATCACAAATGGCTGAGGTCTTTGGTCTTTGGAATAATACTGATGAATTGGCATCTTATCTTGTAGAAATAACGCAGATATGTTTAAACACCAAAGATGAACTAACAGGCGAAGATGTTGTGGAGAAAATATTGGATAAAGCTGGCCAAAAAGGTACTGGATTGTGGACTGTTGTTAGTGCCTTAGAACTTGGTATATCAGTTCCCACTATTTATGCTTCATTAAATGCAAGGGTTATGAGTTCCCTTAAGGTTCAACGTAGTGAAATCGAGAAAACAATTCCGATGGAAGCTATTGAAGATTTTGATTTAGGAGAAATTTCTAATGGTATGAAACCTTTGTTTGATGCAGTCGTTCTTGCTACTATTGCTAGTTACGCTCAAGGGATGGATATATTAAGTGAAGCTTCATCAGTTTATAATTATGAGCTAAATATGCCATCTATTGCTCAAATATGGAAAGGTGGTTGCATTATTAGATCAAAATTATTAAAAAAGATTCAAGATGCATATCAAAAAGATCCAAATTTGAAGAATCTAATTTTTGATGATTGGTTTAATAACGAAATTTCTACAAGAATTGATAATTTAGCAAGTGTCGTTTCTTCTTCAACTAAGGCTGGTATTCCTGTGCCTTGTTTATCAAGCACTTTAGATTATTTAAATAGTTACAGAACAAACAGACTCCCTCAGAATTTAGTTCAAGCCATGAGAGATTGTTTTGGCTCACATACTTACGAAAGAGTTGATAAGGAAGGAAGTTTTCATACTGAATGGATGAAATGATTGAACAATCATATGGTGGATACAAACTTTACATATATAGAGATAAACTTGAACTCTCATCTAATGTCTCTAATTTTATAGAAAATCAAATTGTTCAAAAGTTAAAAATTAAAGACAGATTTCAATTTTGTGTGAGTGGTGGTTCAACTCCTAAATCTGTATATCAATTACTTTCAGAAAGAGATATTGAATGGGAGAAAGTTGATATTTTTTTAGGTGATGAGAGGTGTGTTGATCCAAAATCTGAATTAAGTAACTCTCTGATGTTAAAAAATTCCTTGCTAACTAAATATGGTTCTAAAGCCTTCTTTTATGAGATTTTTAGTGATAAAAAAGTTGACGATAATATCTCTAAAAATTTATTAATTTCTAAATTAAATGAAAAATGTAATGGTAAAACTCCATCTTTTGATTTAACTTTATTAGGCCTTGGAGATGATGGTCATACCGCTTCATTATTTCCATATCAGAAAGATAATAATGCTGATGATTTAGTGATTTTTAATGAGGGTAAGGGGCTTAAAAGAATTTCTCTAACACCTAAAGTACTCTCTGCTTCTTCAAATATAATATTTTTAGTTAGTGGTGCTTCTAAACAATTAGCACTCCAGAGGTTATTGGATAAAGATGAATCTCAAGAAAGGACTCCTTCTAAACTAATTAAATCAAGTAACCAGATATCAATATTTTGCGATGAAGAATCTTCAAAAGAATTATCAATTTAGTTAAAGTCTATATTAGATCTAAACTAATTAATGAGTAATAAAAAAGTTTTATTCCAGAAAAAAGAGTTTGAAGGATGGAAAACCTTAAACGATACTGTTATGGGTGGGTCAAGTTCAGCTTATTGCGAAAATACAAATTATGGGTTGCTATTAAAGGGAAATATCATAGAGAAAGCTGGTGGCTTTGTTAGTTGTAGATCATCGATATATAAACCTTCATTAGATATTAAGGAGTATCAATCTTTTGAATTAAAAATAGATGGTCAAGGAAGAACCTTTAAATTTGCAGTCGCATGCGAAGATGACATCCTTGGCCTGACAGAATTTATTCCTGGTGGTCTCAGATGGATAAAATCTTTTCCTACTAAAAAATTTGGAACAACTAAGATAGAAATTCCTTTTAATTCTCTTAATCCATCAGTAAGAGCTAATAAGGTTCGTTTCCCTTTCAAATTCAAACCATCAAAAATTAAGAGATTACAACTGCTGCATTCAAAATTTGGAGATGATGGTCTACTTAATGATGGATTCAAATCGGGTCCAATAAAAATCTTAATAAAATCAATCAGTGTTCTTTGAAGATTTTGATGATAAATTTAATACTTTAATTGCTAAGTCTGCAGATTTAACAAATAAACCTTTTCTGCACTCAGTCGTAAAGATTAATGGGGAATATGAAAGAGATAGTGTGGATATTGATTTAACTGTAAATATTTTATGTAGAGATAATGGAGGGAAAAGATTGGATATTTATGATCTTGAGTTGGAACTTTTTAAATCAAATAGTGAATTAGTTTTAGTTATTTCAAAGCTGAACTATCCTGATGAACCTATTTTATGGAGTGGTGTAAAAACAATATGGATGAATAGTAGTGATGGCAAAAAATGCTCTCCACCAAAATACAGTTCAAGATTGGAGAACCTTGCTACGAGGATAAAAAATTTTATTACTTAGAACTGTTTATTAGGAGATTATTCTTCCAAATCTGTAACGGCTCCTAGGCTTGAGGTGCTAACAATTCTTGAATATTTAGAAAGAACGCCTTTTTTATATTTTTTACTAGGCTTTTCCCAGTTAATTCTTCTCATTTCTAATTCCTCATCAGATAGTTCAACTTCGATTAATTGGTTTGTCGCATCAACAGTTATTAAATCGCCTTCTTTTATTAACGCTATATTTCCTCCAACTGCTGCCTCTGGTGCAATATGACCAACAACTAGGCCATAGGTGCCTCCACTAAATCTACCATCAGTTATTAGAGCTACTTTTTCTCCCAGGCCTTGCCCAACAATTGCGGATGTTGGTGCCAACATTTCTCTCATCCCTGGTCCGCCCACAGGACCTTCATTTCTTATGACAACAACATTACCAGCTTTAATATCATTATTCAAAATTGATTTGAGACAATCCTCCTCACTCTCAAAAATGCGAGCAGGTCCTTTTAATACAGGATTCTTTATTCCACTAATTTTGGCTACACAACCTTCCGAGGCTAAGTTACCTTTTAGAATCGCTAAGTGACCTTTTTTATAAAGCGGATTATCAATATCTCGAATGACATCCTGATTCTCTGGAGGTTTATCTGGAATATCTTTTAAGGATTCAACTATCGTTTTACCCTCTATGTTTCTACAATTACCATGTATTAAACCTGCGTTTAGAAGTATTTTCATAACTTGTGGGATTCCACCTGCTTTATGAAGATCGACTGTTACGTATTTACCGCTAGGTTTTAAGTCGCAAATTACAGGTACTTTTTGTCTTATCCTCTCGAAATCATCAATATTGATATCTATACCTGCTGTATTTGCTATTGCTAATATATGGAGAACGGCATTAGTTGAACCTCCAATTGCCATAATGACAGATATCGCATTCTCAAATGATTCTTTAGTCATGAGAGTTAAAGGTCTAATGTCTTTTCTAATTGCATCAACTAATATTTCAGCACTTTTTTCAGCGCTAACTTCTTTCTCATAATCTTCAGCTGCCATTGTTGAACTATAAGGAAGACTTAAACCCAAGACTTCTATAACGGCAGACATGGTATTAGCTGTAAACATTCCTCCACAACTTCCAGCTCCTGGGATACAATTTTTTTCAACTTCAATTAATCTCTTCTCATTTATTTTCCCAGAAGTTAATTGCCCAACAGCTTCAAATGCACTGACAACTGTAAGATCTTCACCGTTTAATTTACCAGGTTTTATTGTTCCTCCATAAATAAATATGGATGGGATATTCATTCTTGCAATTGCAATCATTGCTCCTGGCATATTTTTATCACAACCTCCAATAGCTAAAACCCCGTCCATACTTTGCGCATTGCATGCTGTTTCGATTGAATCAGCTATAACCTCTCTTGAAACTAGGGAATATTTCATTCCCTCTGTTCCCATAGAGATTCCATCACTTACGGTGATGGTTCCGAACATCTGAGGCATTCCTCCTGCTTCTCTTATTGACTCTTCAGCTTTTAGAGCTAACTTGTTTAATCCCATATTGCATGGTGTGATAGTACTAAATCCATTAGCAACTCCAATAATTGGTTTAGTAAAATCTTCATCACTAAAACCAACAGCTCTTAACATTGATCTGTTGGGAGATCTTTGGACACCTTGAGTTATTGCAGATGATCTTAATTTATTCATATGATTTGAGAACCTTTTTTATTTTATTGTCCTAACTCCTCAAGTTGCCTCCTTACATCAGCAATTGCAGAATTAAGCTCTTCAACTTTCTGCTCTAATTTATCCCCTTCAACGTCTTTAATGTTTTCGTTAGTGTCAATAGCCTCTGAACCATCTTGAATTCTAGATGAATACATCATTGCTTTTTGTTTCTTTTCTTCTTTTCTTTTATCTGCTTCGGAGATTAACCACCATGCCAAACCTGCCGCTCCGATAAAAGCCCCACTTATTAAAGATAAAAAATTATTTGAAGACGAATCTCTATATTCAGACATTGGTAATTAATTTCTATTTATATTATATCTTAGTTCTTATCTGAAAATATAGTACTCAAACGCAATAAAGGGTTTCCAATTCCGGGCTTCAACAAATTTGAATTTTCGTCTTCTTCATCGATACAAGATGTATATATAACTTGTTGAGGAAATATCTTTGCAATTTCATTTAGACCTTTATTGCTGCAAATGGATGAAATTAATAAAATCCTGTTAGATTCAACCCCTAATCTTTTTAAGTTAATAAGAGTTTCAATTGGATTTGATTTCATCTTTATTTGATCTGAATAAACCATAACACCAACATTTTCTTCGATTTTTGTTGGTAATTCTCCTAACAAAAGAGTTGAATTTGGGATCACTTCTTTTGCTCCGTACCATAAGGATAATCCTTCAGGCATTATAGCTATTACTTTTATTGGATAATCATTATTTATAAACACACCTTCTGCCTCTCCATTATCTGTTTTTATCGACTCTTTTTTATATGGAAGCCAATCTCTTAACGCTTCATAAGTTAGCCATTTTCCTAATTGTTCATACCCAGTTGAATATAAAATATTAGGAGTATTTTTCTCTCTTAAAATTGAAAGCCAATGTTTTATTAATGGATGAGGAGGAACAATAACCTTTAGTGACATTGCCATATATTTTCCTTTAAGATGGTGATACAAACTTTAAAACCCTAGATCTAAAATACATTTTTATTATGATTAAATCAATTAATTTTCCTTCCCTCAAGAATGCTTTAATAACTATATTTTTTATTGGAATCCTATTTTTTAATTTTGTAAACTCTGCTTGGGCTAAACGACCTCCAGAAATAAGAAACCAGCAAGACCTTGATTTAGAGGAAGATATGCATGGTCAAGATCTTAGTGGTAATGAATTTGTAAAGTTCAATTTAAATGGATTTGATTTTAGTCAAAGTAACTTGGAGGGCGCAGTTTTTAATAATAGTAAATTGCAAAACGCAACTATGACTGGAGCTAATCTTAGTGACGCTTTAGCATATGCAACAGATTTTACAGACGCAGATC
This sequence comes from Prochlorococcus sp. AG-676-L21, assembly GCA_003210915.1. Taxonomy (GTDB): domain Bacteria; phylum Cyanobacteriota; class Cyanobacteriia; order PCC-6307; family Cyanobiaceae; genus Prochlorococcus_A. The sequence continues at coordinate 32,843 of QCUA01000009.1, forward strand.
TTTCAGATGTGAATTTCACAAATGCTTTATTAATGGAAAGTAATTTTGAAGGGGCTAAGATTGATGGTGCAGATTTTACGAATGCAGTTCTTAGCCGTATACAACAAAAAGAATTATGTGAAATAGCAAATGGTACTAATAGTTCGACAGGAGAAAGTACAGAATATAGTCTTGGTTGTTAAAAAACAAATATGAATAAAAGAATACCTGTAATTGTAATTTCTGGATTTCTTGGTTCAGGTAAGACTACTTTTTTAAGATATTTACTTAGAGAGAGCAATAAAAAATTTGGGTTAATAATTAACGAATTTGGTGATGTTGGGATTGATGGAGACTTGGTTAAAAGCTGTAATGGCTGTGATGATTCAGATGAAGGCTGTATTATTGAATTAAATAATGGTTGTTTATGTTGCACCGTTCAAGATGATTTTATTCCCTCGATAAAATCACTTTTAAATTTTAATCCTGACATAGAAGCAATAATCATTGAGACGAGTGGACTTGCCTTACCCTTACCATTGATACAGGCACTTAATTGGCCTGAGATAAGGACATCAATATATCTTGATCTCGTGATTGGCATAGTCAATGGAGAGTCAATGCTTAAGGGCTCTCCAATAAATGATTTAAATGAAATAACTAATCAGTACGATGAGTTAAATAAGATTGACCATAATGCATCCATTGACGAACTCTTTGAAGAACAGTTAGAGGTTTCTGATATCGTTCTAATATCTAGAGCAGATGTTCTAAATGAAAAAGAATTTAAATCTATCAAAAATATAATCAAAGAAAAGTTTAATTCATCTGTTCCCATTCTTAAGTCTCTTAATGGCAAAATTGATTTAAAGTATATATTTGATATTGATTTAAAAAAGAATAATTATAAAAAATTTATTTCTGAAGAACATGATCATAATCATGTTGAACTTGTCTCTGATTCAGTAAAGTTAAATTATTTTCTTGACAAAAAAGAATTTGAGAAAGAGATAGCAAACGTTTTAAGTGAAATTAATATTCTTCGAATAAAAGGACGTATATGGATTCCAAATAAATCATTGCCTTTGCAAATACAAATAGTTGGAAAAAAAATAAATACTTGGTATGAAGAAGCACCTCTTAATTGTTGGAGGCCAATTGATAGCGGTGGACTTGAATTAGTCATAATTTCCTTTGATAGTGAATCGATTAATAAATTTATAAAAAAAATTAAAGAGAAATTTAAGGTTTTAAACGTCCTAAAATAGGCATTTAATTTTATAGTTGTTTTTGGAAAATTTCCCTGATTTCTAAATTGAAAATGGAAGATTCAAAAATTGCTTTTAAACCTAGTATCCTTACTGAAGATTCAATTCCTTGTTTTAAAGTTATTTGTTCTAAATGTGCTGGGTCAGGTAATTTTAAAACTCCTGAAAACTCAAGAAGAACTTGTTTAGAATGTTTTGGTAAGGGTTATATAAACATTTAATTAAATTTTTTTGTTTTTAATGATAAAAATATTTGTTTATTAATTAAGAGTACTTTTTTACTAAAATTTAAACTATTCTTCTATTAGAAATAATTTTTTAATTGGATCAATTTGAAGTTAAAGTTTTTATAAGGTTAAGACCTTCAGTTCTTGATCCAGCAGGAGAGGCAATAAAGTCTGCTTCCAGCAAACTTGGAGTCGCAGGAATTAAATCTTTAAGAATAGGAAAAATGATTGAAGTTAAAATCCAAAGTAATGAAGAAGATATTAAAGAAAAAATTGAATTATTATGTGATCGATTATTTGCTAATACAGTCATTGAAGACTATGAGTATTCAATAAATAAATTATAAATGGCTAGTTTTACTGTTGGTATTGTCGTTTTCCCTGGTTCTAATTGTGATCGTGATGTTTCCTGGGCTTTAGAAGGTTGTTTAGACATTAAAACAAAATTCTTATGGCATGAATCATCTGATTTGAATGATGTTGATTCAATTGTTTTGCCAGGAGGATTTAGTTATGGTGACTATTTAAGATGTGGAGCAATAGCAAGATTCTCTCCATTAATAAATTCTTTACATGACTTTGTTAAAAGCGGAAGACGTGTATTAGGCATATGTAATGGTTTTCAGATTTTAACTGAATCAGGTTTTCTTCCCGGAGCACTTGTTGCTAATAAAAATCTCAATTTCATTTGTGATGATGTTGAGTTGAATGTGATCACTTCGAAAGGCGGTTGGTTTCAAAAGTTAAACGAAAAACAAAATATAAAATTACCAATAGCTCATGGAGAAGGTCGTTATCATTGCGATCAAGATACACTTAAAAAACTTACTGATAATGATTTAATTGCATTGAAATACAAAACTAATCCTAATGGTTCTACCTCTGACATAGCAGGTATAACTAATGAAAAAGGAAATGTTTTAGGATTAATGCCTCATCCTGAAAGAGCTTGTGATGAATCTATTGGCGGAATAGATGGTCTTTATACTTTGAAGTCTTTAATTACCCAATAAAAAAAAAGACCTCGAATATTGAGGTCTTTTTTTATTTTATCTATGCTTAAATATTAAACTGCTGCTTTCACTTTTGGATCTAAGTTTCCTTTGGCATAAAGATCAGCGTAATAATTTGTGCTGCTTTGTTTGATCTTACTTGCCTGACCTTCGCACCAGAATTGCTTATATCTATCTAGACAAACTTGCTTCATGTATTTTCTGGCAGGTTTATTGAAATGTCTTGGGTCGAAGTTGGCTGTGTCAGCAAAAGCAGCTTCTCTAACTGCTGCTGTAAATGCAAGTCTATTATCAGTATCAATATTTACTTTCCTTACCCCGTTTCTAATTCCCTCTTGAATTTCTTCTACAGGTACACCGTATGTCTGTGGAATTTCTCCACCATATTTATTTATGATATCTAACCATTCTTGAGGAACTGAACTTGATCCATGCATTACAAGATGAGTATTTGGTAGGGCTTTATGGATCTCAGCAATTCTGCTTATAGCAAGAACCTCTCCTGTTGGCTTTCTTGTGAATTTATATGCCCCATGACTTGTTCCTATTGCTATAGCTAAAGCATCAACTTTAGTTTTCGCTACAAAGTCTGCAGCTTCTTCAGGATCAGTTAAAAGCATATCTGTTGAAAGTTCACCTTCAAATCCATGACCATCTTCAGCTTCACCTTTCCCTGTCTCTAAAGATCCTAAGCAACCTAATTCACCCTCAACACTAACCCCCACTGAATGAGCGAAATCTACTACCTTTTTTGTTACTGCGACATTATATTCATAACTTGCGGGTGTTTTTGCATCTGCCTCTAAAGATCCGTCCATCATTACTGATGTAAAACCATTAATAGCTGCTGAATAACAAGTTGATGGCTCATTACCATGATCTTGATGCATTACAACTGGAATATTTGGATAAGTTTCTGTTGCGGCAAGGATCAAGTGACGAAGGAAAATTTCTCCAGCATAATTTCTTGCTCCTCTTGAAGCTTGAAGAATTACAGGGCTATCAGTTTCGTAAGCAGCCTCCATAATTGCTTGAACTTGTTCAAGATTATTTACGTTAAAAGCTGGTATGCCGTAACCATTCTCGGCTGCGTGATCTAAAAGTAGTCTCAGTGGAACGAGGGCCATAATTAAAAATTAATTAGATGCTTAAGAAAAAATAAGCAATATGTTCCGAGAGTTTAATATATAGAGGTATCAAATGTCACGTCATTAGATATACAAATCACTAAAAATATGAAACTATTTAAATACCTAAGTGTATATTTTCTTTTTTCTTTTTTTAGTAAGTATAGCCAGCAACAAATAATTGCTCATCAGATGATGGTTGAGATCCTGCTACATATGAACCTTTTGAAGCTTCAGAGTTAGCCTGAGCTCTAGCAATTAAAGCTTTTTGCCCGGCATCTGTTTCGCTTCCTTTCCATGCCTTTAAACATGAATGCTGTAAAGCTCGTCCATAGGAGAATGAAACGTTCCATAAAGCTTTTCTATAAAGAGTATTCATGTTATTTAAATAAACTGAAGCAGCTTCTTCGCTTAAACCTCCAGACAGAAAAACAATTCCAGGAACTGATGCGGGTACGCATCTTTCCATTGTTCTTATTGTCATTTCAGCGACCTTCATAGGATCAGCTTTTGTTGGGCACTCAGCCCCATTAACAGTCATTGAAGGTTTTAAGAGTGTTCCTTCAAGGAAAACTCCATTAGCCTGACAAGCTATGTATACCTGCTTAATAACTTCTTCTTGAACTTCGGCAGTTTTCTCAATAGTATGATCACCATCCATTAAAATTTCTGGTTCAATTATTGGTACTAATCCTGATTCCTGAACTGATCTAGCATATCTTGCTAATCCCCAAGCGTTTTCTTGTATAGATAATTTTGATGGGCAACCATCTTCTGTTATTTGTAAAACTGCCCTCCATTTTGCGAATCTTGCTCCTTGCTCGTAGTATTTTGCTGCTCTTTCAACTAATCCATCTAGACCAGAACAAAATGTTTCTACGTCTCCACCACCTGGAAGTGGATTTAAACCTTTATCAACTTTAATACCTGGTATGATTCCTAACTCATTAAGCTTTTGCACCATTGATTCCCCATCCTGATGGTTCTGAAAAAGTGTTTCTTCAAACAAAATTGCGCCACTTATGTATTTACCAAGACCTTCCGTGGTGAAAAGCATTCCTCTATATGCTTTTCTATTCTCTTCAGTGTTTTCTACTCCAATACCTGCTAATCGTTTTCCTACTGTTTTAGTTGATTCATCTACAGCTAATATTCCTTTACCTTTGGAAGCTAAATGTTGAGCATTTTCTTTAAGCTCTTTTTTGTAGTAATTTAATGCCATTCTTTAAAATTTATGTTCAGTTGATTTTTCCAGAATATGAAGAAAAAATAAAATCAATTCAATACTTAATTGAGTTATATTTGTTACTCAGTAATGTAATTAGCTAAATTTTTATACAAATACCACTCTCAGAAGATCTTCTTATGGCTTCACAAACTCTTTGACTACTTAGTCCCTCAGACAATCCAGGGATTACGGGTGTTTGATTAATGATACTCTCAGCCCATAATTTGTGAATTCTCTTAACAGGTGCAATTCTTCCATCAGACCAGGTTTTATCAAAATTGTAGAGAGGATCAGCAGGCAAATTATATGTTTTATCTTCTTTATTTGAAAACTTTAAATTAAAACCATGTACATAATCTTTTTGATTCTCACTCCTAAGGAAAACTGAACCATCACTTCCGTACACTTCCAAACTAAATCCTCTTCCATTTTTTGATATCGAGGATAATGAAACCTGACATGGTATGAGGGAGCTATCGTAATTAGTTATTTCAAGGTTAGCTATACAAATATCTTCACTTGTTACTTCCAATATCTTGGAAGAATTAGGCAATGATCTTTCTTTGATTGATGTTGATATTTTTCCAGATACCTTTATCGATTCTCCAAAAAACCAGTTCAACATATCGAATGCATGAGTTCCCAAAGCTCCAATTACTCCTCCCCCTTTTTCTTTTAATGAATACCAGTTCCATGCTCTCTTGGGATCAGATCTACTGCCCATTAACCAATCAAGCTTAATTAAATAAATTTTACCTAAAATATTCTCATCAATTATTTTCTTGGTTTGTAGAAAAAGAGGTACTGCTCTATATTCAAAATCTACGCAAACACTCAAATTATTAATTAAGGATATTCTTTGGAGTTCTTCAATTTCTTCGGAAGTTAAGGCAACAGGTTTTTCTAATAAGAGATGTTTATTATTTTCTAGTGCTTCCTTTGCTAATTTAAATCTTGATTCAGGAGATGTAGCAATTATTATACCGTCGACATCTTTAGATTTAACTAATTTTTCCCAATCATGGTAAAAATTTAAACCGGTTTCTTTCTCTAATGATGGTCCTTTTTCTTTTTTATAGTGATAAATTGCAGTTGGAATTAAGTAATCTGATTCTTTTAAAGCTTCCAAATGAATTTTTTTTCCAAATCCTAAGCCAGCAATTGCGATTCTTAATTTTCGTGAAATATTAATGTTAGTCATTAATTTATTCTTTCAGAACAACCTTTTTCAATAACAGCATCAATAAGCTCATCATTATTTGAAGTTTGCCACTTTGAACCGAACTGTGGTATCCCATTAATTGAAGTATCTTTAAATGTTTTATCATTACAATTAATTCTCATAACATAAAGAGATAATTCTTCTTTATCACTTGGTTCTTTAGGCTTTTTAAGGAACTTTGTTAAAACTGTTATTTCTCCAGCATTTGTTTCCTTAATACTTCCCATATCAATCCATTCCTTACCATCATTATTTTCTTTTAAAAGTACCCAATCTACATTACCGATACCATATGCAAATTCTGAGTTATTTAAAATTAGAATTAAAAAGGTAATACATAAAGAAAAAAATTTAAAAATAATTTTCATCTTTTTAATTTGTCTGAACCAGTTCTTTTACACCATGGACTTTTAAAAGTTTTGTCAAAGTGCTTTTAAGTTCCTTCCTATTTACGATTACATCAACGAATCCATGTTCTAAAAGATATTCTGCTGTTTGAAAATTATCAGGTAATTTTTCTCTTAAAGTTTGTTCTATTACTCTTCTCCCTGCAAATCCAATAAGAGCTTTTGGCTCCGCCAATATTAGATCTCCTAACATCGCAAAACTAGCAGTAACTCCACCTGTAGTTGGATGAGTTAATAAAGGCATGTAAAGAAGATTTTTAGCTCTATGTTTTTTTAGTGCGCCTGATATTTTTGCCATTTGCATAAGGCTTAACATTCCTTCTTGCATTCTTGCTCCACCAGAGGCACAAACAATTAAAATTGGATAGTTTTTAATTGTTGCTGTTTCAATAATTCTCGTAATCTTTTCTCCTACTACGGATCCCATTGATCCTCCCATAAATCTAAAATCCATTACTGCTAAGGCCAAAGGCATTGAATTAACGGAGCATAAACCAGTTATTACTCCATCTTTGAGACCAGTACCCTGTTGACTCTCCTTTATTCGTTCTGAATAAGATCTCCTATCCTTAAATTTTAAGGGGTCAGTGGGACTTAATGATTCATCAAACTCTTTAAATGAATCTTTGTCAGCGATTATATTTATTCTTTCATCGCTATTAATCCTATTATGATGGCCACAATTACTGCACACATTAAAATTTGAAATTAAATCTTTTCTATAAGCAACTTGCCCACATTCTGAACATTTAACCCAAAGACCATCACTTTCCTCGGGATCTTGAGATACCTTCCCAACAAATTGATCTTTTCTCCTTGCGGCAAACCAGTCGATTAAAGACACAATATTCTCTGTTTTTTTCTATTTAAGTCTAAATAAGGCCCTTTTATCAAGGAAGATATATAAATATTTGAAATTCCTAATTAGTTAAATTTTACAAATACCATAATATGTTTATTTTATGAATTTATGCCTTCAAAAATTAAGATTATTTTGAAGGCTTAAGTAAAAGAAACTAAAACTATCTACGAATGTTTTTTTTCTTCAATCATTTTATGGATTATTGGAGTGAGGATCAATTCCATGGCAAAACCCATTTTCCCTCCATTAACAACTATGCTCGTTGGGCTTGACATGAATGAATCATGAATCATTCCCAAAAGATATTGAAAGTCAATCCCCCATTTTTCTCTTGCCCCTTTTCTGAAATGTATTATTACAAAACTTTCATCTGGTGTAGGAATGTTTCTACATATAAAGGGATTCGATGTATCAATAGTAGGTATTCTCTGGAAATTGATATCCGTTTTACTAAATTGTGGACAAATATGATTTATGTAGTCTGGCATTCTTCTCAAAATAGTATCAACTATGGTTTCTGCTGAATAACCTCTTTCAGCATTATCCCGATGTATTTTTTGTATCCACTCTAAGTTTGTAATAGGTACAACACCAACAAGTAAGTCTGCATAGGAGGAAACATTGTATCCTTCTCCCTCAACACCACCATGTAAACCTTCGTAGAAAAGAACATCTGTTCCATTTGGAATATCTTCCCAGGGAGTGAATTGACCTGGTTCTAATGATGTTCCAAGTCTTGCATTATGTTCCTGTGCTTCTTCAGTGCTGTGAAGATAATATCTTTTTTTACCTCCACCTGATTCACCATAAATTTTAAAAAGTTCTTCTAATTTGTCAAAAAGATTTGCTTCTGGCCCGAAGTGAGAAAAATTCTCCCCTTTTGAGAGTGCTTCTGCCATTGCTTTTTTCATAGGCATTCTTTCAAATCTGTGATAACTATCTCCTTCCACAACAGCTGGAACTATATCTTCTCTTGCAAAAATATGCTCAAATGCTCTTTTTACTGTACTTGTTCCTGCACCTGATGATCCTGTTACAGCAACTACTGGATGACGTTTAGACATTTAATTAAAACAATATCCATTGATTCTGACAGGTCATATGCCAACTTTTTGTTCAAGTTAAAGATATTTTTTAATTTATTAATTTTTTATTCAAATTTCTTGGATTATTTTTTCTCCAATTTCACTACAAGAAAGAACTTGGCAATTACCATTATCTAGATCTGAAGTTCTATATCCTTTCGATAAAACATTATCAATTGCTATTTCTATATCATCAGCTGCTTCTATCTCATTTAGACCTATTTTAAGCATCATTGAAGTAGACAAAGCCATTGCTATAGGATTAGCTATATTTTTTCCAGCTATATCAGGAGCGGAACCATGAACAGGTTCAAAGACTCCAGGTCCTGAATTGCTTAATGATGCTGATGGAAGCATTCCAATCGAGCCAGTTATCATTGCGGCTAAGTCACTTAAAATATCTCCGAATAAATTGCTAGTTAAAATTACATCAAATTGGCCAGGATCCTTAACGAGTTGCATGGCGGCATTATCAACATACATATTACTTAAAGCTAAATCGTTTTCTTTTGACGCGACTAGTGAAACTGTATCTCTCCATAATTGGCTTACTTCTAAAACGTTTGATTTATCTACCGAACATATTTTTTTACTTCTTTGATTTGCTATCTTGATTGCAACTTCTGTAATTCTTTCTATTTCATTTGAATCATAAACCATTGTATTGAAAGCCTTTTTGATTTTAGTGTTCGTGATTTCTCCTCTAGGCTGTCCAAAATAGATTCCACCTATTAGCTCTCTTACTACAATTAAATCTACATTTTCAATAACTTCTTTTTTTAAAGAACTTGAATCCAGTAAGGATTTTCTTATCTTTACGGGTCTTATATTAGCGAATAAATTTAATGCTTCTCTTAATTTAAGTAAACCACTTTCTGGTCTTAATTCTCTTGGTAAAGTATCGTATTTCACATCACCTACACAAGCCAAAAGTACCGCATCACTAGCTTTACATTGATCTAATGTCTCTTTTGGCGCTGGATCATTATATTTCTCATAAGCTATACCACCAAAATATTCTTCCTTAATATCAAGATTAAAACCATACTTCTTAGACAGTTTTTTTAATATGGTTATTGAAATTTCTGATATTTCTGGGCCTATACCATCTCCAGAAAGTAGAACAACTTTATATTTTTTCATTTAGTTTTTAATTTAATAAAAGAATAATTTATTTCTTGTCTAGTTGTCTAAGCTTTTTTGCTAATTCAGGTAGTTTTTTAAAAACACTTGAACTCCTTAACCAAGATTTATTTTTCATAGCTGGGAAGCCGCTAACAACTTCTCCATCTTCAATATCACAATGGATCCCACATTTTGAACTAGCTATGACATTATTCCCAACTTTCACTCTGTTATTAACTCCTACTTGTCCAGCTAGGATTACGCTATTTCCAATCACAGCTCCACCTGCTATTCCAACTTGAGCAGCAAATGCACAATTTTTTCCTATTTTAACTCCATGACCTATTTGAACTAAGTTATCCATCTTAGTTCCTTCATCTATAAATGTATTGCCAACAGATGGCCTATCAATACAACAGTTTGTCCCAATTTCAACAAAGCTCTTTATTATTACACAACCTTTTTGAGGCATTTTAATCCACTTACCATCTTGGGGAATAAAACCAAACCCTTCAGAACCTATGACAGTATTTGAATTTATTACACAATTATTTTCAATGCTTGTGTTTTCATAAATTACACAATTCGGATGAATTACATTATTATTTCCTAATCTTACGTTTCCTAAAATAGTTGTACCAGGAAAAATTTTGTTATTGTCGCCAATTATTGAATTTTCGCCAATATAAACATTAGGTCCTAAATAACAATTTTCCCCTACTTTTGCAGAACTTTTGATAACAGCTGAATCGTCAATACCTGTGTTGAAATTAATTTCTTCATATAGAAAATTTAATACTTCCGCAAATGCTATTCTTGGATTCTCTACAACTATATTTGAAATATTTAGTGATTCTAGTAAACCTATTATTTCATTATTATTAGATGTAATAATTGCTGAAGCAGAAGTTTTTCCTAAATTATCTTTCAATATATTATTTTCTTCTAAAAAGGAAATTTGATTTTTTAATGCAATATCTAAAGAAGCAGCATTTTCTATATCTATATTTTCGAATATGTTTGCTTTGATAAATTTTGATTCTCCACTTTTTATGAGATCAACTAATTTACTTAATAACATTTTTCGATTTTTTTTTAGGTAAGAGCAAGAACATCCCTATGAACAACGATCATTGATGAATTAATGTTTTCTTTTTTATTTAAGATTCTTTTTAAAGAATCACTACTCATTGATGTTATACCTTTTGCAACTTCTTTCTTATTAGTATTTACAATTCTAACAGCCTGATTAACAGTAAAATCTCCCTCTACCTCTTTAACTCCTACAACTAGAAGAGAGGCACCTTTTTGCTCAATTGCCAGACAAGCACCTTCATCTAATGTTATTTGTCCAACTGTTTTAATAGCGTGAGATAACCAACTTTTTTTATTACCTACTGGTTTATCAACAGGATGAAATATTGTCCCTATTTTTTTTTCATTGAAAATATTTATTAAATTATTCTCATTTCTGCCATCGGCTAATTGAACTTCTACACCACCTTTTGTTGCTATTTCAGCAGCAATTAATTTTGTTGTAATACCACCTGTCCCCCATTCGTTATTATAATTTTGGATGTTTTTATCTTTTATAATTTTCAATTGATTACTATTAACTTCTTTTATTGGATGCGCATCTTCATTATTTCTTGGGTCTTTTGAATATAAATTTTCTATATCAGTTAATAAAATCAGCTTATTGGCATTTATGGCTAAAGCAACTAAAGCAGAAAGAGTATCATTGTCTCCATATTTAAGCTCTTCATTGGCAATAAAGTCATTCTCGTAACAAGTGGTGCGGTTGGATTAGGATGTAAAA